>NZ_JAOQJJ010000039.1:0-3282 GCF_025567135.1 Bacteroides cellulolyticus | reverse complement strand
AAGTTCGACTCTTCCCGTGGATTTGCCTGCGGGAATCGACGTCTACACTCTTTAACCGGCTATTCCGTCAGCCGGCGGTGGTGTCACTGCTGCGTCTCCACGTCACCGTTGGAGGTAGTAACGGAATCTTTACCGTTTCTGCCATCGGTCTCGCCGTTCGGCTGAACCTTAGGTCCCGACTTACCCTGATCCGATTAGCGTTGATCAGGAAACCTTAGTCTTTCGGCGAGGGGGTTTCCCACCCCCTTTATCGTTACTTATACCTACATTTGCTTTTCCATACGCTCCAGAGTGGCTCGCGCCACGCCTTCGACGCCGAATGGAATGCTCCCCTACCAATCATTAATGATTCCATAGCTTCGGCAGACAACTTCATACCCGATTATTATCCACGCCAAATTCCTCGACTAGTGAGCTGTTACGCACTCTTTAAATGAATGGCTGCTTCCAAGCCAACATCCTAGCTGTCTTAGCAATCTGACTTCGTTAGTTTAACTTAGCTGTCATTTCGGGGCCTTAGCTGATGGTCCGGATTGTTCTCCTCTCGGGCACGGACCTTAGCACCCATGCCCTCACTCCCGGGGTCGAACTGATGCGCATTCGGAGTTTGTCAGGACTTGATAGGCGGTGAAGCCCTCGCATCCAATCAGTCGCTCTACCTCACATCAGTAATCCTCGAGGCTGCACCTAAATGCATTTCGGGGAGTACGAGCTATCTCCAAGTTTGATTAGCCTTTCACCCCTACCCTCAGCTCATCCAGAAGCTTTTCAACGCTTATTGGTGCGGACCTCCATCTGGTGTTACCCAGACTTCATCCTGGCCAAGGGTAGATCACTTGGTTTCGCGTCTACCGCAGCCGACTTGAGCGCAATAAATTGCGCTTTCCCCTGAGGGGAAACTCGCCCTGTTCAGACTCGCTTTCGCTTCGGATCCAGGTCTCATGACCCTTAACCTTGCCGGACACGGTAACTCGTAGGTTCATTATGCAAAAGGCACGCNCACAGCCCTGTGTTTTTGTTAAACAGTTGCCTGGACCTATTCTCTGCGCCCTCTCTTGCGAGGAGGGACCCTTTATTCCGAAGTTACAGGGTCAATTTGCCTAGTTCCTTAACCGTGATTCACCCAAGCGCCTTAGTATATTCAACCCGACTACGTGTGTCCGTTTGCGGTACGGGTACCTCCAACGTTAAGTTTAGCGGATTTTCTCGGCAGTCTGATTACCCACACTATCACCGCTTCCCGAGGGAGTTGGTGTACTGTCAAGTTCGACTCTTCCCGTGGATTTGCCTGCGGGAATCGACGTCTACACTCTTTAACCGGCTATTCCGTCAGCCGGCGGTGGTGTCACTGCTGCGTCTCCACGTCACCATTGGAGGTAGTAACGGAATCTTTACCGTTTCTGCCATCGGTCTCGCCGTTCGGCTGAACCTTAGGTCCCGACTTACCCTGATCCGATTAGCGTTGATCAGGAAACCTTAGTCTTTCGGCGAGGGGGTTTCCCACCCCCTTTATCGTTACTTATACCTACATTTGCTTTTCCATACGCTCCAGAGTGGCTCGCGCCACGCCTTCGACGCCGAATGGAATGCTCCCCTACCAATTGAAAACAATTGCCTTGCGGCGATTGTTCAATTCCATAGCTTCGGCAGACAACTTCATACCCGATTATTATCCACGCCAAATTCCTCGACTAGTGAGCTGTTACGCACTCTTTAAATGAATGGCTGCTTCCAAGCCAACATCCTAGCTGTCTTAGCAATCTGACTTCGTTAGTTTAACTTAGCTGTCATTTCGGGGCCTTAGCCGGTGGTCCGGATTGTTCTCCTCTCGGGCACGGACCTTAGCACCCATGCCCTCACTCCCGGGGTACAACTGATGCGCATTCGGAGTTTGTCAGGACTTGATAGGCGGTGAAGCCCTCGCATCCAATCAGTCGCTCTACCTCACATCAGTAATCCTCGAGGCTGCACCTAAATGCATTTCGGGGAGTACGAGCTATCTCCAAGTTTGATTAGCCTTTCACCCCTACCCTCAGCTCATCCAGAAGCTTTTCAACGCTTATTGGTGCGGACCTCCATCTGGTGTTACCCAGACTTCATCCTGGCCAAGGGTAGATCACTTGGTTTCGCGTCTACTACCGCTGACTTGACGCCCTGTTCAGACTCGCTTTCGCTTCGGCTGCAGGTCTTGTGACCCTTAACCTTGCCAACGACAGTAACTCGTAGGTTCATTATGCAAAAGGCACGCTGTCACTCTTTGCAGAGCTCCAACCGCTTGTAGGCGCACGGTTTCAGGTACTATTTCACTCTTCTGTTCGAAGTGCTTTTCACCTTTCCTTCACAGTACTGGTTCACTATCGGTCTCTCGGGAGTATTTAGCCTTACCGGATGGTCCCGGCTGATTCACGCAGAATTCCTCGTGTTCCGCGCTACTCAGGATACCACTATGCTTCGTTTCGCTTCGAATACCGGACTGTCACCGTCTGTGGTCGAACTTTCCAGATCGTTCTTCTCACGAAATTTCTTGCAACGCTGTGGTCCTACAACCCCGCTTATGCCGTAACATAAGAGGTTTGGGCTCTTCCCCGTTCGCTCGCCACTACTGGGGGAATCATTGTTATTTTCTTTTCCTGCAGGTACTAAGATGTTTCAGTTCCCTGCGTTAGCCCCTTACTACGTAAGGTGATATCCCTTCAGGATATCGGGTTGTCCCATTCGGAGATTCACGGATCAAAGGTTATTTGCACCTCCCCGTGACTTTTCGCAGCTTATCACGTCCTTCATCGCCTCCGAGAGCCAAGGCATCCGCCATGCGCCCTTATTTACTTTCATTATCACGTACACGCTCTGTATTTTATACAGAGCGGATGATATATACTTTTAGCTCTTTTAGTTTTGACCAATTTTTTACTTTTTCAGCTTGTTACATCATGTCAAAGATCTTTTGTGTGGAGAATAACGGATTCGAACCGTTGACCCCCTGCGTGCAAAGCAGGTGCTCTAGCCAGCTGAGCTAATCCCCCGTACTGTTGTCTTTTCAAAAGCGGGTGCAAAGGTAAGTGTTTTATTTTGAACTCGCAAATAAAAAAGCAACTTTTTTCATTATATTTTCATTCAGTATCACTGTCTGAAAACATTGACTTTCGTCGATGTAGTCCCAGGCAGAGTTGAACTGCCGACCTCTACATTATCAGTGTAGCGCTCTAACCAACTGAGCTATAGGACTATATAATAAAAACAAACTTGCCTGTAGTACAAGAAGCATAAACCTTCTTGATATCT
>NZ_JAOQJJ010000038.1:0-4293 GCF_025567135.1 Bacteroides cellulolyticus | reverse complement strand
CCCTTTCTCAAGTTTGAGGCGATCAGCCTCACTCAATTCAAGCACTTTTATATGTTTCATGATTCAATTTCTAAAATATCATGAGACAATATTAATAATTTATGCTGAATATAAAAATATTTTAGATCACTTACTTAGCATAATCATTTTAAAGTTTCTCCTTTATTTTCAGGATTATAATAACCTTTTGTTCTTGACAGAAACTCTGATTTCATGTTTTTTGTCAATTTAGCTTCTTGTTCCGATAAATCATTGGTTTGCCCGATATCCGTCTTCAAGTTAAACAGTGAAAAATCATCGACAATTCCCAGTTCATTACCAGTAAGGTTTCTTTTTTCTCCTTTATATGGCGGAATCAACATATAGTCTCCTTTCCTATATGCAAGTCTTCCCATTGCCTCAGTTATGAAACTTTTTCTACCTACAACAGAGTTTCCCATAAAAACATCCAATAAATTCTCTGAATCCAAATCTTTTGGGATATCCGCATCTATCAAATCCGCGAAAGAAGTCAACAAATCCATTTGAGATACCAATGCATCAGAAACAATAGGATTTATATGGTTTTTCCAAAATACAAAAAACGGGACTCTGGTTCCTGCTTCAAACAGGCTATATTTTCCACCTCTCATTTCTCCTGTCGGCTTATGGTTTCCCAACATTTCAACAGCACCATCTTTATAACCATCATTCAATACAGGACCATTATCACTTGAAAATACTATTAATGTATTTTCAAGCAATCCATTTTTATTCAGGATTCTTATCAATTCACCGACACACCAGTCAGCCTCCAGCAATGCATCACCTCTTGGTCCCATACCAGATTTTCCTACAAACCTATGATGCGGCGCTCTTGGTACATGAGGCTGATGCAATCCATAATATAAGAAAAACGGTTTTTCATGGTTGTTTTCAATAAAGTCCTTAACTTTACCAATAAAATAATCAGCCATATCCTCGTCAACCCACTTTGCAGAATTACCACCTTTCATAAATCCTATACGTGGAATTCCATTTACTATTGAATTATTATGTCCATGCGACCAATGCATCTTCAACATCTCAGGATTGGAAAGTGCAGTAGGTTCACCTTCATAATTCTTTTCGTAGTTTACTCTTATAGGATCATTCGGATCAAGTCCAACGACATATCCATTTTCTACATATACAGTCGGTACCCTGTCGTTTGTTGCAGCAATCAGGCATGAATAATCAAAGCCTATCTCATTTGCACCGGGAGTCACCTTTTTATTCCAATCAGCATTACCATTTCCCATACCCAAATGCCACTTACCTATTGCCGCAGTTGTATATCCGGCATTTTGAAACATTTTAGGCATTGTAAACTGTGATTCTTTTATCAGTAATGGAGCATCACCTGGAAGTATTTTTGCATCCTTATTCTTCCATGGATAACATCCTGTAAACAACCCATACCTACTAGGGGTAGATGTGGCAGATGTTGAATGACCGTCAGTAAAACATACTCCTTGTTTTGCCAGATAATCAATATTCGGTGTAGAAATTGTTTTGCTTCCATATGCGCTAACGTCTCCGTAGCCCATATCATCAGCCAGTATTACAATAACATTGGGACGGGCAATACTATTGTTTTGTCCAAAAACGGATGGCAATGATAACGAAATCATTGCCGTCGAAATTATTCTATCCTTTATATTTATATTATTCATATCGCAAACTTATCTAACATTAAATTCATATGTATAATTCCATTCAAAACTTTCATTAGGCATAATATTTATAAGAATCTTAGGTTCAGGACAGAAGGCTTTTTGCCATGACCAAAGGAAAAACGAGTGCACTGGAACATCAAAACCAACTTCGACAGACATTCCCGTTCTTTCATTTACAATCTTAAATGAATTGTCATTTGACAATACATTTATAGCTCCAAATGCCGGACTGAAGTCTTTTATATCCTGCACTATGTCTATTCTATCCTTTCCAAAAGACATTCGTTTCTTATTTATCCATTTCTCATTTGCCACATCTATATCTGAATTTGTAAATATCATGGCAAAATCCTTATCATAGTTCTTATAATTAAACTGTATGAAATTATGAGAATACGTTTCTGTAAAAATCTTCTTCTTACCAATATTTGAAAGCTTATGCTTGACAATTAGTTTATTATCATCTATCAAGTAAACTTTTTCAAGTATGTAGCTATAACCTGTTTCTGACTCAAGTCTATGAATTATACTTATACTTTTATCATCCGACTTAATAGTACGCACTCCAGTATTAACAACTTTATATGGCTTTGCAAAATCGTATGGTTTATTATTTTCTTTCAACAATTCTCCAACACCTATTTTCACAAATTTTTCCCCTACCTTAGTTTCTGAATATCCAAAAGCCTCGGCAAAATGCTCAGCAAGTCCTGTTCCCCAATTTGGCACTAACGGATTATGTTTGCCAGTAGGTCCTCGT
The DNA here is from genome assembly GCF_025567135.1 of Bacteroides cellulolyticus. Lineage (NCBI taxonomy): Bacteria > Pseudomonadati > Bacteroidota > Bacteroidia > Bacteroidales > Bacteroidaceae > Bacteroides > Bacteroides cellulolyticus. Next base: position 1,836 of record NZ_JAOQJJ010000038.1, on the reverse strand, counting down.
CCACAATAATCTTTCCATTGCTGCAGGAAAGTACAACCTTTATATGTCACTTGTCCCAGAATACTTCCCCAATCAAATCGTGAAGACTTATAATAGCTATTAACACTGTCAGGTAAAAACAACATTATCTCCATATCCCCCTTTCTTATACTCATTGAGGGATATTCTGATGCTTTCATAACTAATGAAAGCATCAGAAAAATACGACAAAGTGTGTATCTATTCTTCATTTAAACATTAAAATTATAATATAAATACAATGTTATTTAGTCTTATTTATATAAGATTTCATTATATTGTCCAACTCTACAATCTTATCAGAGTATTTAGTATAGACATTATCTTTTTGGCTTATATCTTCCTTTATATTAAAAAGTTCAGGTGAATCTTTTTCTTCTTTTTTCTTCTTTCCTGTATCAGGCAAATATATCCAATCCCCTTTTCTTACTCCAGCTATACGTCCGTACTTTACATATACATATTCATCGAGCAATTTGGTATTAGGATTATACAGGAACTCTGAAATATCCTTACCGTCAAGGTCATAGTCTTTAGCATCACCACCTGAAATTTTCATTATAGTAGGAAATAGATCAACACTTGAAATTATTGCATTACTTACAGTTCCAGCAGGAATATGACCTTTCCATTGCATAATACAAGGGACTCTGACACCACCTTCGTAATAAGAGAACTTACCGTCTCTTAAAGGATCTGCACTTCCACCGTCTTCCTTACATTTCAACCAAGGGCCGTTATCTGAAGTAAAAATCACTAAAGTATTTTCAGCCAATCCATTATCATCAAGATATTTTAACAAACGTCCCATATTCCAGTCAATTTCCTCTACGGCATCACAATACAGTCCACGCTTGCTCTTTCCCTTGAATTGTTCTGATACATACAAAGGGACATGCGGCATTTGCGGAGTCAGATATATAAAAAATGGATTGTTTTTATTCTTACCAATAAAATTTATGGCGTAATCGAAATATCTGTTTGTTGTCGTTGACAAATCACATGGATATTCTATAATCTTATCATCCCTAAATAAAGGACATACCCCTCTCAGTTTAGCTGTTATGTCATTCCTGTTCTTAGTGCTTGCCACAATTTTTTGATCTTCAAGAGCTTTCTCCATCGTATAATTTCCCCTTAATAAAACTTCAGATGAGAATTCTTGTTTAGGGCCTATATACATATCGTTACTGTAAGGAATGCCAAAATATTCATCAAAGCCTTGATCTGTAGGCATATGTCCCTTTGCATCTCCGAGATGCCACTTACCAAAACAAGCCGTCGCATATCCTCTTTCTTTCAAGGCTTCCGCTATAGTTATTTTATTTGCTGGCATTCCTTTCTCACCGGGAAACAATACAAACTTAACACCATTTCTTGTATTAAACTGTCCTGTCAGCAAACCGGCTCGGGATGGGCTTGAAATAGATGCAGCAGAATAGAAATCCGTCAACCTCATCCCTTCTGAACTCATCCTGTCAATATTGGGAGTATTTATTAACGGAGAGCCAAAACATCCTAAATCTTGATATCCTTGATCATCCGTTAACACTATTATAACATTTGTTGGTTTCTGAGCTAATAATACACTGGAACATGCCGAAGCCAATAATAAAATACTATTTCTCATAATATCATATTTTAATAGTCACAATATCAGGTATATAAAATATACACCCGATAAGTAAGTGATCTAAAATATTTTTATATTCAGCATAAATTATTAATATTGTCTCATGATATTTTAGAAATTGAATCATGAAACATATAAAAGTGCTTGAATTGAGTGAGGCTGATCGCCTCAAACTTGAGAAAGGG
>NZ_JAOQJJ010000037.1:0-4389 GCF_025567135.1 Bacteroides cellulolyticus | reverse complement strand
AGCATTTTCAGTGATTTGAATAATTTGAATGACATCACTATGGATCCTGACTTTGCGTCTTTGTGCGGTATAAGCGAAAAAGAACTTGTAGAATTCTTTGATGAAGATGTCAGGGTTCTTGCTGAAAAGCAGAACATGAGTTGTTCTGATACATACGCAATGTTAAAGAGGAAATACGACGGTTATCATTTTGTCCAGGATACAGAGGGAATGTATAATCCGTTCAGTGTCCTGAATACTTTTTTCAGAATGATGCCTGAAAACTATTGGTTCTCCACCGGTACTCCCACCATACTCGTAAAACTCCTTCAGAAGAACAATTACCTTCTGAGCGATCTGACAGGTAATGCAGAAGCTACAGCCGATGAGCTTACCGGACTTGAGACAATAAATACCAATCCTATTCCTTTATTCTTTCAGAGTGGATATTTGACTATAAAGGAGTATGACGAACGTTTTAAGAATTATATACTTGGTTTTCCTAATGAGGAGGTTGAACAGGGATTCCTTAATTTCCTTATGCCCAGCTATATGAATATGCATGGCAGGAATACCAGCTTCCATATAATGAATTTCATCAAGGAACTGGAAAAAGGAAAGATTGATAGTTTCATGGAGCGTCTTCAAAGTCTCTTTTCTGACACTCCATACGAGTTGATTCGCGACACAGAACTTCATTACCAGAATGTTCTTTTCATAGTCTTCCGTCTTATGGGTTTCTACACTCATGCCGAGTATCATACTTCTCAAGGCAGGATAGATATGGTGGTGAAAACTCCACAGTATATCTATGTAATGGAATTCAAGTTTGAAGGCAGTGCCGAGGATGCCATCGCGCAAATAGACTCACGAAACTATGCTTTACCTTTCATGTCTGATGGACGTAAGGTTTATAAGATAGGGGTTAATTTCAGTGCGGAAACCAGAAATATAGAGAAGTGGATAGTATCCGATTAAGCGATATAATGAATACACTTAGTATCAAACGTGCGTATTTGCAACATGAATGTGCGAATACGCACGTTGTTTTATATTGATATTTGAATGTATTGTCTTGATTAATAGGTGATTATGCGTTTGATATGATTTTTGATTATATTTACTATGAGAACATATTATGAATTTTAGGAATACGTCAGTTTTATACTGGTGTGTTATTTAAATTAAATGAATTTGGATATGATATTACATTATTTGAAAGTAGCCATACGCAGCCTGATGAAATTCAAGATGCAGAACATTATAGCCATATTCGGATTGGCTATGTCGTTGTTTTGCTTTAGTGTCTGCCTTTATTTTAGCAGGTATATATTCAGTACAGATGATTGTTTCAGGAATAGGGACAGGATAGTTGAATTATATTTAGAACGTTCTGACAATAATTTCAGTAGTATAACTTCAGGTAGTTTACCTTCGTTTTTGAGAAACCAAGGTTTGAATGCAAAAGCCTTTTGTGGAGTTGCAAGAACGGATGAACGCTCGTATAACATTGAGGTTTATGAAGGTAAACTGTTACCTTATAACCTGAGGTTCATGGAGACTGATTCCTGTTTTAATGAAGTCTTTACTCCTGAAATATTACATGGCAGTTGGAAAAATGCAATACAGAATCCCAATTCGGTAATTCTTTTTGAAAGTACAGCTAAACGTATTTTTGGTTCAGCCGAAAAATCAATAGGTAAACGTATGGTTTTAAACAGACGTTTATATACTTCGCCAAACAGTACGCCTCGTGAAGGAGGGATAAATTATGTGATACAGGCGGTAGCCAAAGATTTGCCATTGAATAACAGTTTGAACTTTTTATGTAAAACGGATGCTTTGGTTATTAATGATACAGAAGGGCAAATCAATGACAGAAATTTGCCGGTAATGGATGCTGTTACATTCGCACTGGCAGAAGATGCAGCCTCGGTACAAAGTCTTATTGAAGAATTAGATGAAAGGAAGCTTGATTTTGAATTCTTTAATGAGAAAAGGGGAGTATCTGGCGGTACTTTCGGAACTTATTTTTGGAGTGATGAAGGTGTAGCATTATATTTTGCTAATATTACTCTTATAGCCGGAATATTGGTATTGGTGGTTGGCTTGCTCAATTTCTTTCATTTTATAATTGGCTCTTTCCTCATACGTGTGAAAGAATGTAATATCCGTAGGGTGAACGGTGCCGGATTTAAAGATATGTTTCTGATGTTTTTCGTACAGATAAGTGTTTCTATATTTTTGTCGGCATTCGTTACTTATCTTATCATAGAACTTCTTTCACCGTTCCTTAGTCTTACACTGGTACGTTTCAGCATTGTCATAGATCCGTATTTACTGATGTGGCAGACTTTTACTTATCTTATTGGCATCATGGTGTTGTGTATGGTGATATCGTTGTTTGTAATAGTAAAAGTGAGACGGTCGTTTCTCACTCAGAAACTTAACACAGTCACCAGAAGATATGGCAGGCACAGGTTGAGAAATTTATCATTGGGAATGCAGCTGTTTATCAGTCTGATATTTATTTCGCTTGCAACGGCATTGTACATGCAATCTGTGAATACAAACAATTCTGTTTTCGGAACATTGTCAAAAACAGAAAAAGAACGTATCCTTAGTGTTTCACTCGATTATTCTTTTATGGATAATAATACTAAAAAGACATTAATAGACAAGTTTAAACGATGTCCGGGTGTGGAAGATATCATTATTTCAGATATCAATTATCTGCATGGAGTTTCAGGTACAGGACTTTTTCTGACAGAGAAAAGAGAAAATTATGTCGATGCAAATGTAATGCGTGTATCACCGAGCTTTTTCCGATTTATGAATATAGGCATAATATCCGGTAATGAGCAGAAAACATTGGGCGAGATGATAATAGACGAGGTACTTGCCAAACGTATAAACAAGGATATTCAATTAGGGAAAGTTTTGTATGACTATAATAAAGGATATACACTTGTAGGAATATCAGCTCCTTTTGTATCGTCTAATTATTCTGGTAGGGAATTAAACGGTTTTATGTTTGTACCATCCGATTTTTCTGATTACATAGGACATTGTTATGTTAAATGTTATGCCAATCGTTTGAAAGAAGCTGTTTCGTCAATAAAATCTGTAATGAAAGATGCTTTGCCGGAAAGTATTGAAGTCTCCGTACCCACAATGATGGATGATATATACGAAGAGCATGCTCTGGAATTCAAACTGAGAGGTATTGTACTCTTTATGTCAATCATAGCACTTATCATCTCTGTGCTTGGAATTTATTCAGCAATAACTCTTGACACCGAATACCGCCGTAAGGAAATGGCTATACGGAAGATAAACGGAGCAGGAGTTCGTCAGATAGTATTGATTTTTGCAAGGCTTTATATCGTGTTGGTTATCGTTACTGTGGCTATAGCATTTCCTATAGTGGAATTCCTGTTACAAATGTTCAGCAATATATATTATTCTTTTATAGATACAGGTATATTGTTTTACGGAGGAATATTGTTGTTTGTGGTGTTGCTCATTACTCTGACAGTTTATGTCCGCATAAGAAATATAGCGCGAATTAATCCGGCTGAGATTATAAAGAGCGAATAGATTCAGGATTTCCCTTATTGTGGTAATGGATAGTTCATATTGAAAAACTGTGTTTTTCTTTTGTCTCTACGCTTTCATTTGCATATCTTTGTAGAAACAACGGTGTCTTATTCAAAATTCAGACTTTATATGAACAGATTATATCCCATAGGAATCCAGAACTTCGAGAAACTTCGTAAGGGTGGTTTTGTTTATGTTGACAAGACTGCGCTTATACATCGTCTTGTCTCTACAGGCGGTTATTATTTCTTCGGTCGTCCGCGCCGTTTCGGCAAGAGTCTGATGATTTCCACTCTTGAATCTTATTTTGAGGGTAGAAAAGATTTATTTCAGGGACTTGCAATAGAAGGACTGGAGAAAGAGTGGAATGTTCATCCGGTGTTTCACATGGATTTGAACAGCCGCAATTATAAGGATGTTGATGCTCTTTATGGCATTTTCAATCAGCATCTTGAAAAATGGGAAGAAGTTTATGGCGATGAAAAGAAGGACCGTGCACCGGAAGAGCGTTTTGCATATTTGATAGAAAAAGCTGCAAAACAGACAGGTCGCGGTGTAGTAATCCTGATTGACGAGTATGATAAACCTCTTATACAATCATTGGACAATGAGGAACTTCAGTCTGAGTACCGAAGTATTCTGAAGTCCTTTTATGGGAATCTGAAATCATGCGACAAGTATATCCGCTTTGCTCTCCTTACGGGAGTGACCAGATTCAGCAGGGTTAGCATTTTCAGTGATTTGAATAATTTGAATGACATCACTATGGATCCTGACTTTGCGTCTTTGTGCGGTATAAGCGAAAAAGAA
>NZ_JAOQJJ010000036.1:0-5419 GCF_025567135.1 Bacteroides cellulolyticus | reverse complement strand
GCTCTGATACAAAATCGGCACGGGGTTCTTCCTGAAAGTTTCCAGTCCGTTCAGCGAGTCCGCCGTAGCATACTCCCTCATCAGCTTCTTCAGGTTATATCCGCATCCCTTCATCAGCTCCACTAGGAAAGTAGGCGTACCCGTCTCGAACCAATAATCACCAAATCTCTTTTTGGCAAAAGTATTAAGTATGCTGAACGGGTTATAAATATCCACACAATCCTCGTTGAAGTGATACCCGTCATACAGTTCCTTCAGTTTCGCTTTCGCTTCCTCCTCAGTCATATTATTGGCCGCACCCAACTCCTTTATGCCTTCTTTGAATACAGAGTGCAGTTCCTTCTCCGTGATACCACAAATGCCTACATAAGCAAATTCCATCGATACATCCCTCAGGTTATTCAGGTCGCTGAACACACTCACCTTTCCGAACTTCGTCACCCCTGTCAGAAGAGCGAAGCGTATATACCTGTCCATCGACTTCAGTGCCCCATAGAAAGCCTTCAGCGTGTTCCTGTACTCATCCTGCAGCTCCTCATTATCTATGGCCTGCAACATTGGCTTGTCATATTCATCTACCAGGATTACAGTGTTTCTTCCAGTCTTTTCAGCCGCTCTCCGTATCACCCCTTCAAATCTTGTGGCAAGCGAATACTCATCAGGATTCTTGCCATACAAAGCCTCACACTGTTTCAGAAACAAGTCAAGCTTGTTCTCCAGATCCTTTGGAGTGGCATACCTTTCAGTGTTCAGATCCAGATGCAGCACAGGATACTCCATCCATTCCTTTTCCAGTTCTGCAATCTTTAAGCCTTCGAACATCTCCCTCTTTCCGCTGAAATAAGTCTCCAGAGTAGAGATAAGCAGACTCTTTCCGAACCTGCGCGGACGGCTCAGAAAGTAATATACACCGTTATTTACCAGATCATATATCAGATCTGTCTTGTCGATATAAAGATAACCGCCTTCGCGTATTTTTTCAAAATTCTGTATTCCTATAGGGTATTTCATGTTGGGCAATTAATAATTAAAAATTAAGTTATAAGGCTTCAGTTACCAGTTTCTAGTCCCGGAGCCGCCGCATGGGGGAATCCCAGCCCGTAATATTATCTGTTTCCTTTCAGCTCCTCAATCACCTTCAGCAGATACTGTCCGTACTGGTTCTTCAGCATCGGTTCCGCATTCTTTCTCATCTGTTCCTCAGATATCCACCCCTTGCGGTAAGCTATACCCTCCAGACATGCTATTTTCAGTCCCGTACGTTTCTCCAGCACCTCGATATAAGTCGAAGCCTCGCTCAGCGAGTCATGCGTACCCGTATCCAGCCATGCGAAACCACGTCCCAGAGTCTGCACCTTCAGTTCCCCGTCCTCCAGGAAACGCTGGTTCACCGTAGTAATCTCCAGTTCTCCGCGGGCCGACGGCTTGATGTTCTTTGCCACATCCACCACCTTGTTCGGATAGAAATACAGTCCCACCACCGCATAGTTCGATTTCGGTTTTGCCGGTTTCTCCTCTATACTCAGGCAGTTGCCCTCCTTGTCGAATTCAGCCACCCCGTATCGTTCCGGATCGTTCACCCAGTATCCGAACACCGTAGCCTTCTTCTCCTCCTCGGCAGTGCGTACAGCCTCTTTCAGCATACCGCTGAAACCAGCCCCGTGGAAGATATTGTCACCCAGCACCAGACACGCCGAGTCATTGCCAATGAATTTCTCGCCTATGATGAACGCCTGAGCCAGACCGTCCGGACTAGGCTGTTCCGCATATTCGAATTTCACTCCGAATTCCGAGCCGTCGCCCAGCAGACGCTTGAATCCCGGCAAGTCATACGGAGTAGATATAATAAGAATCTCCCTTATCCCTGCCAGCATCAGCACGGAAATAGGATAATAAATCATCGGTTTGTCAAACACAGGGAGCATCTGTTTGCTCACCCCCTTGGTGATAGGATACAGTCTCGTTCCGCTACCACCTGCCAATACGATTCCTTTCATATTATTATGAGTTTGTGAGTTTTTAAGTTGACGAGATACTAGTTGACAAGTTGACGAGTTGACGAGTTGACGAGGTTGCCATCCGGATGGAGACCTTGTTAACTTGTAACTGAAACCTTGTCACCTAATAAAGTTCTTTATTATAGTCAAACAGCCATTCCGCATCCTTCAGTCTCGGATGATGCCTGTCCTTTTCGCTCAGGATAACCTTGTCAGCAGGAATTCCCCAGTCTATACCCAGATCCGGATCATCCCATGCAATGGCCCCTTCCGACTGCGGCGCATAGAAATTGTCACATTTATACTGGAAAATCACTTCCGGAGTAAGCACAGAGAAACCATGCGCAAATCCTCTCGGCACGAAGAACTGTCTGTGATTATCCTCAGTCAGTTCCACAGCCACATGCTTTCCGAATGTAGGCGAGCCCTTTCTGATATCCACAGCCACATCCAGCACTGCCCCCTTAATCACCCTCACCAGCTTGCTCTGGCAGTAAGGCGGTTTCTGGAAATGCAGTCCCCTCAACACCCCATATTGCGATTTGCTTTCATTGTCCTGCACGAATTTCACTTCCCTCACTTCCTTGCAGAAATCCCTTTCGGAGAACGATTCAAAGAAATATCCCCTCTGGTCGTTGAAAATGCGTGGTTCTATAATCACCACACCGTCTATTTCAGTCTTGATTACATTCATATTATCGATAAAAAAACATGTTCTATATCCGCAAAAGTAACCTAAAAAAACTTAATACCCAAAGAATAATCATAAAAAATCCCCCATGCCGTCACCCGGCATGGAGGATAAATACAAATTGTCGGCCTAGCAGCCGTTTTCCAGCCATTCCTTAACATCGAAACACGGACACTCCTTCACCCATTCCTCCGGTTCAATCATTCCGTCCCCGTCCAGGTCAGGGCTGAAGTCACGGTGTCCCCCTATATGCTTGATGTCAAACTCCCTTTTCAGGGTTTCCAGCAGCCATTTCATGGCATTCTTCTGTTCTGAGGTGCGTGTATCCGCCGGGTTCCCTTTAGCGTCCAGTCCCCCTTCGTAGCAGATACCTATGCTCCCTTCGTTGTGTCCCTTGCAGTGGGCACCCACCTTCTCCACCGGCCTCATGTCGCAGATCTCACCCGTTCTCCTGATGTAGAAATGATAGCCACACCCGTTGAACCCCCTCTTCCTGTGCATCCTTGTGAGATCGGCAGGCTCCAGCCTTTTGTTGGCCGGAGTGGCGGAACAATGAATTATCACAGTATCAACATGACGCATTGTCCCCTCCGTTTCTCCTGTTAGCAAAACCACCGGTGAGAAAGCAAATCACACATTTCAGAATCCGTACGATAATCTTCTTCATTTTGTATCACATTATGGAAGCGGTTCTTCCGTTTCCTCCTTCTTGTACTTCTGTTCCACCTTCTCATATTTCAGCGTAGTTAGCATGTTCGACAGCGTTCTTCCGCTTCTGAACAAAATCTTCGCCTTCTGGATCAGGCCGTCGTGATAATCATCCTTCGTAGTCGCCCCTTCGCCGCTCAGGCTCACCTGTAGCGATCCCAGTTCTCCCAGTCGCACTATTTCACCGTTCGAGAGCGAGTCGGACACCACATCCTCCAGAGCTATAAGCACCGCCATCACGTCCGCACGCGTCACCGTACACATCTGCTGTATTCTCTGCGACAATTCCCTGATGCCCGCCTCTCCTCGAGCCTGAGCCTGCGCATAAAACTTTCCCCCCATTTCCGGGTTCTGAGGGTCTTTACGTTCCACTACCGAATAAGTCAAATACTTGTCCATAAAATTTTCCTTTCTTTTTTAATGATTAATACTCGTCCGGTCCGTAATCACGACCATCGGTACACTTCGCGGGCCCTTTCCAGCATACCCTTGTCGCTTTCCTTTCCGATTACGATACAAAGGTATCATCCCCGTTTCTTGTCCCGTTCCCCTTTGTCCTCCATAGTATGGACAAGTATGTATTTAACAGAAAATTCCCCCATGCCCGCTAAATCGCGGGTACGGGGGAATACTTCTGTTCCACTTTTTTGAATGTCAGTTTGCGAATACTGTGTTTAATGGTCTTTCCATCCTTGAACAGCGTCTTCACTTTCGTTATATGCTTACTGCAGAAATCATCTTTCCTGTCACATCCGTCACTGCTGATTGTCATTGACAGCGACCCCAGCTCACCTATTCTCACTATATATCCGTCGCATAGAGCTTCTGCCACCACATCTTCCAGAGTCATCAGTACCGCCACTATATCCGGTTTCCCGACATAACAGTTTCTGTCTATTTTCTCTATCAGTTCCTTACTTTCCAATACGCCACGCGACTGGAACTGTGCATAAAACTTACCCTCTTTATCAGGGCATTTAGGGTTCTTTCTTTCCACTACCGAATAATTCAGACAATTGAACATAATTTCTTAATGTTTAGAGGTTTAACTTCGTTACAAAGATATCACTCCATGAAATTATGCAGTTCCCTTTTGTCCTGTTTGGTCGGTGTATATCTGTAATTATTACTGTTACCCTTCTCCTTTTCGCTGATATACCTTATAGCACTCACCATATCCGTTCGGAACAGACACAGATATATAAAGCATTAGTCATAATTCTACTTCACAATCCACCTCTCCACATTCCTCTTCTCATAGCTGAAGTTCACACCCACTTTCACCAGCTTCCTTCCGTCACATTCGAAAGGCAGGGCATAGTCCTTGCTCTCTATCTGTCGCATTGCCTCTTCCGCCGTGCCGTCCAGCTTGAACTCCATTACGTATATGTAGTCCGGTGTCTTCACCACCATGTCAATCCTTCCATCCGAGGTATGATATTCCGCCTGCGTATAGAATCCCAGCATTTTGAACAGGATGAACATCACGTTCTGGTAGTGCAGCTCCAGGTCGCGTGCCAGCTCGTACGGAGTGTCGGCAAAGAAAGTCGTCAGTCGTTTCATGAAAGCGTCAGTGTCTCCGCTTTCAATATCCTTCACGAAATTCATGATTCCGAACGTAGCCTCCGAATTATCCATTCCCGTATAGCTCGGCAACAGGAATTCCATGAAACCGTCCTCCACCTCTTTGTTCGGGAATCCCAGTATATAAGTCTTGAATCTGCTGTCATAATCCTTGATTGTCAGATACCCGCTCTGATACAAAATCGGCACGGGGTTCTTCCTGAAAGTTTCCAGTCCGTTCAGCGAGTCCGCCGTAGCATACTCCCTCATCAGTTTCTTCAGATTATATCCGCACCCCTTCATCAGCTCCACGAGGAATGTAGGCGTACCCGTCTCGAACCAATAATCACCAAATCTTTTTTTGGCAAAAGTATTCAGTATGCTGAACGGGTTATAAATATCCACACAATCCTCGTTGAAGTGATACCCGTCATACAGTTCCTTCAGTTTCGCTTTCGCT
>NZ_JAOQJJ010000035.1:0-7011 GCF_025567135.1 Bacteroides cellulolyticus | reverse complement strand
CCATTATGATACCCTTTCTCAAGTTTGAGGCGATCAGCCTCACTCAATTCAAGCACTTTTATATGTTTCATGATTCAATTTCTAAAATATCATGAGACAATATTAATAATTTATGCTGAATATAAAAATATTTTAGATCACTTACTAAGTAGAATAGTGTAAAATATAAAAAAGGACATCATAATTTTCGTCCAAAAACTTGATAGCCAAATACCTTCATTCTTTTGAAGGTGTTTGGCTAACTTTTTACTATGTTCCTCCAAAAGTTTTTTCTCTGCCTTGATGTTGAATGGTAAGTTTAAAACCATACTTACAGCTTCTAATGGTGTTGAGGCTTTAAATGTTATATCACGAAATATGCCTAGTATAATAGTCAGCGATGTCATGATGCCTGAAATGGATGGATATGAATTATGTAGTAGGATAAAGAAAAACAAAGATATGTGCCATATACCGGTAATCTTACTTACTGCAAGGGATGATGAACATAGTAAGAAAAGAGGATATGAAGTTGGTGCTGATACATATATTTCCAAACCTTTCGATATCGAGACTCTGTTAGAAGTGATTAAGGGGTTGCTTAGAAACAGAAAACAGACAAAACAGTTTTATATGAATTTTTCTGCAGTTCCTGAAATGGAAAACAAGAACTTGGGCAATGCCGATGAAATATTTATAAAGAAACTTAATGAGGTTATAAAAGAGAATATCAGTAATCCGGATCCTGATATAAACCTAATAAGCTCATCTATAGGAATGAGCAGAACCTCTTTCTATAATAAATTGAAATCAGTGACAGATGTAAGTGGTAGTGAGTATATAAATAGAATTAGGCTGGAATATGCAATGAATCTTATAAAATCAACAGACCTTAGTTTTACCGAAATATCTGAGATGTCCGGATTTACTTCTTCTAAGTATTTCAGTACAATATTCAAACAGTATATTGGTATGACGCCTACTCAATTCAGGAGTAAAGAGAGAGAGGCATAGTGGTAATGTGTTTCAGAATATAATGATTTGAGCAAAATGTAATCATTAGATGATAATGAGTATGCTGTTTAATTTAATAAACGGCAGGGCATTGTAATGTTAAGTTTTGGAGAGTTCATATATTGAAAATTTCTTAAAATAATTTTTGATTAAAATCGTATTTTATAAAATACGTTCTAAAATATGGACTTTCAGAAAGTTTTTACTACTTTTATTTCGATTACGCAATTTATCTATATTCTGAAAGACATTTTTTACCAACTTAAATATAATCAACATGAAATCAATCATTAAAACCAGTTTACTGGGATTGACGTTTGCTGGTGTGATATTCTCATCTTGCACGTCCGGAGAAACAGCAAAAGCTGACTATCAAGTAGTACCAATACCTCTGGAAATTTCTGCTGTTCAGCAGTCTCCTTTTTTACTTAAGAATGGTGTCAGTATTTATTATACCGCCGGAAATGAGAAGATGAAGCGGAATGCGGAATTCTTGGCTTCATATATCAGGGAACAGACAGGTATAGAACTTAAAACTCAGGAAGGTGAGGGAAAGAGTGGAGGAATATCTCTTCAACTTGGCTTGGATAATGCAAATCCTGAAGCTTATCAGTTGAAAGTTACAGGAGATAATGTCGTGATAAGTGCGCCGACAGAGGCCGGTGTATTCTACGGAATACAGACTTTGCGTAAATCAGTTTCTGTAAATAAAGCATCTGCAATAGAACTTCCTGCCGTTGACATTGTAGATAAACCAAGGTTCAGTTATCGTGGAATGATGCTGGATGTTGGTCGCCATTTCTTTACGATGGATGAAATAAAGACTTATATTGATATTCTGGCACTTCATAATATCAACCGTTTCCACTGGCATTTGTCCGAAGATCAGGGATGGCGTATAGAAATAAAGAAATATCCAAAACTTACTGAGGTTGGTGCCTACCGTAAAGAAACTGTTATTGGACGTAATTCAGGTAAATATGATGGAAAACCATACGGAGGTTTCTATACTCAGGAGCAGGCAAAGGAGATTGTGGACTATGCAGCAAAGAGATATATCACAGTAATTCCTGAAATAGATCTTCCAGGTCATATGCTTGGAGCGTTGGCTGCATATCCTGAACTGGGATGTACTGGAGGACCATACGAAGTGTGGACACAATGGGGAGTTTCGGACAATGTTCTTTGTGCCGGAAATGACAAGACTATAGAGTTTATAAAGGATGTATTGGCTGAAATCATTGAGATATTCCCTTCTGAATATATACATGTAGGTGGTGATGAATGTCCTAAGATACAGTGGGCAAAATGTCCTAAATGTCAGGCAAGAATTAAGGCTTTAGGACTGAAGACAGATAAAAAGCATACAAAAGAAGAGCGCTTGCAGAGTTATGTCATACATGAAGCTGAAGAATTCTTGAATTCAAAAGGCCGTCAGATGATTGGTTGGGACGAAACTCTTGAAGGTGGTCTAGCTCCTAACGCTACAGTAATGTCATGGCGCGGCGAAGGTGGTGGTATTGAAGCTGCCAAACAGAAACATAATGTTATCATGACTCCTAATACATATTTGTATTTTGACTATTATCAGTCTAAAGATACAGACACTGAGCCTTTGGCTATAGGTGGATACCTTCCGATGGAGCGTGTTTACAGCTATGAACCTATGCCTTCTTCACTTACTCCTGAGGAACAGAAATATATCATTGGAGTACAGGCTAATCTTTGGACAGAATATATTCCTGTTTTCAGTCAGGCCGAATATATGGTACTTCCCCGTATGGCTGCACTTTGCGAGTCTCAATGGTGTGCTCCTGAAAAGAAAAATTATGATGAGTTCCTTAAGAGACTTGTGAGACTTGTTGATATTTATGAACTTAATGGATGGAATTATGCAAAGCATATATTCGATGTGATGCTGACTCTTACTCCTGATATGGAAAGTGGTACGCTTGATGCATCAGTACGTACATTGGATAATGCTCCTGTTTATTATACTTTGGATGGAACTGAGCCTACAGAGCAGTCTCAGCTTTACACTGATGTGGTGAAAATAAACAAGCCTTGTGTATTGAGAACAGTTGCTATACGTCCTAACGGAAAATCTCATGTCACTACAGATACTATTACTTTCAGCAAATCATCAATGAAACCTATAACAATGCTTCAGCCTATTAACAAGCAGTATAAGTTCACAGGTGAAACTGTATTGGTTGATGGTATGACCGGCAATATGAATTATAAGACAGGCCGTTGGCTGGGATTTTATAAGAATGATTTGGAAGCTGTAATTGATTTGAAGGATGTTACGGAAATATCCTCATTAAGGATACGTACACTCGTTGAAAAAGGTGACTGGATTTTTGATACAAGAGGTATTACTGTCTCTGTTTCGGATGACAACAAGACTTTCAAGGAAGTGTATTCAGAATCTTATCCGGCAATGAAGGAAACTGATGCGAATAAGATTTATGTTCATCATCTAAAATTCTCTCCTGTCAAGACCCGTTACGTCAGGGTTAAGGCATTGGCAGAACACAGCATACCTTCATGGCATGGTGGAAAGGGAAATCCTGGTTTCTTGTTTGTAGATGAACTTACAATAGAATAACATTATTCATTTTATTATGGGGTAAAGAGTGGTAGTTTGTTATGTAGCATTCTTTACCTCATTTTTTTGATTAGAAAAATACCTAAACTAACTTATATGAATCTAAAGAAAAAAATCTCATTTATTTGCTTCTCTGCTTTGGCAGTACTTATGTTGATGAATCAGATGTCATGTGCGGAGAAAGTCGTTGAAGGGAAGTTGTCGGTAACTCCGGTTTCTTCTGAAGTAAAATGGCATAATGGAGTATTCAAGCTTAATTCTTCTACTACATTTACAGTTGATGCTCCGGAGATTGACAAGAGTAATCTTACTTCTTATCTTCTTGCTTCACCTTTGAATATAAAATCATCTGATATAGAAGGTGGTGATAATCGTATTGTATTGAAAGTAGTTCCATCGCTGGATGGTATGACTTCTTCCGAAGGTTATAGACTTTCAGTCGATAGAAAAGGAGTGAAAATTGAAGCTTTGTCCGGAGCCGGATTGTTCTATGGTGTTCAGACACTATTGCAAATGGCAGCTGAGTCTTCGGATATCCCTTTTATAGAGATAAAGGATGAACCACGTTTTCAGTATAGAGGTATGATGCTTGATGTCTCACGTCATTTCTATGGTAAAGAGTTTGTAAAGAAGCAGATTGATCTTCTTGCATATTACAAGATAAACCGTCTTCATCTGCATCTCACGGATGCTGCCGGCTGGAGACTTGAAATAAAGAAATACCCACGTCTTACAGAGTTTGCTGCATGGCGTCCACAGGCTGTATGGAAAGAGTGGTGGAACGGTGACAGAAAATATTGTGAACAATCAGACCCTAGAGCACAGGGAGGATTTTATACTCAGGATGAAATGCGTGAACTTGTGGAATATGCGGCTCAGAAATATATTACTATTATTCCGGAAATAGAGATGCCTGCACATTCGGAAGAGGTGCTTACTGCATATCCTGAACTGTCGTGCACACATGTTCCATACAAGCAGGCTGATTTCTGTGTAGGTAATGAGAAAGTTTTCGAGTTTCTGGAAAATGTACTTCTCGAAGTGATGGAAATATTTCCTTCCGAGTATATCCATATTGGTGGTGATGAGGCTGGAAAAGCGTCCTGGAAAACATGTAAGCTATGTCAGGCCCGTATGAAAAAGGAAGGGCTGAAGGATGTGAATGAACTTCAGAGTTATATGATACATCGTATGGAGAAATTTTTGAACAGTCATGGACGTAACCTTTTGGGATGGGATGAAATTCTTGAAGGAGGACTTGCTCCGAATGCAACGGTAATGTCATGGAGAGGAACAGAGGGTGGACTAAAAGCTGTTAAGGCAGGTCAGAAAACAATTATGTCCCCCGGACAGTATTGCTATCTTGACGGTTATCAGGATGCACCGTATTCACAGCCTGAAGCTATTGGTGGATATCTTCCGTTGAGTAAGGTTTATAGCTATAACCCTGTGCCTGATTCTCTTTCAGCTTCTGAAAAAGAACTTATATATGGTGTTCAGGCCAATCTATGGACAGAGTATGTGCCTACTGAAGAACATGTGGAATATATGCTTTATCCGCGAATGATAGCTTTGGCGGAAGTTGCATGGTCCAAACAGGAAAATCGTTCTTGGGATGATTTCCATACACGTGCCTTAAAGATAGTTGATGAACTCAAACAGAAAGGTTATAATCCATTCGATCTGAAAAATGAGATAGGTAACCGTAAAGAGGCTCAGGCTCCTGTAGAACATCTTGCTTTAGGTAAGAAAGTAAAATATAATGCTCCTTATTGGGAAAACTATCCTGCGAATGGGGAGTCGACCCTTACTGACGGTCTTCGTGGAGGCTGGAATTATAATGACCAATTATGGCAAGGATTTGTAACAAAGAATAGGGTAGATGTTGTGATTGATTTGGAAAAAGATACAGAAATACATTCGGTAGCGGCCGACTTTATGCAGATTTGCGGTCCGGAAGTATTCATGCCTGCCAAGGTTATAATTTCTGTATCTTCAGACGGTGAGAACTTTACCGTATTGTTTGAAATTGATCATGAAGTTGTGAGAGACGATGAGGTCTCTTTCAAGAACTTCGGCTGGACAGGAACAGCTAATGGCAGATATGTACGTTATCAGGCATTGGCTAGCGATAAGTTTGGTGGGGTACTGTTTACCGATGAAATAGTAGTTAGATAAAGTTTTTTGTTATGTGACTTTCTGTCTGCAGGTGAGTAGTTCTGCTTTTTTATACTCTACTTACTTGCAAACAGAAAGTCATTTCTTTATATTAATGAAAGATGCTTTATGCCTTCATTGTATTCATTTATCATACTCTGTATAACTTCTTCAGCAGAAGGAATGTCGTTTATCAGACACGACACCTGGCCAATTTCAAGTTCACCTGCTGATAAATCACCCTCGAATATACCTTTCATGGCTCTTCCTTTGCCTAAAATTTCTGACAGTTCTTCGGCTGAGGCTCCACGGTTCTCTGCAGCTTCTACATCACGGTAGAAATCGTTTTTTATCAATCGTGTAGGTACAAGTTTTTTCAAGGCCAGCATAGTATCTCCCTCATTCAGTTCTGTGCACAATTTTTTGAAACTCTCATTAGCCGAACTTTCTTTTGTTATGGCAAACCGTGTTCCTACTTGTACGCCTTCTGCACCTAAAGCGAATGCGGCGAGCATGGCTTCTCCAGTTGCGATACCTCCAGCCGCTATCAAAGGAATGTCCAAATGTTTTCTGATTTGAGGTATCAGAACCATTGTTGTGGTTTCTTCCTTTCCGTTATGTCCTCCTGCCTCGAAACCTTCTGCCACTACGGCATCTACTCCAGCTTCCTGGCATTTAAGTGCAAATCTGGTGCTTGCTACTACGTGAGCGACTTTAATTTTGTTTTCGTGCAGTATGCCAGTCCAAGTTTTAGGGTTTCCGGCAGAAGTGAAAACTATCGGGACTTTTTCTTCTATCACAACCTTTATAAGCTCTTCCGAATATTTTGAAATCAATGGAATGTTTACTCCGAAAGGCTTATCGGTTGCAGCCTTGCATTTCTGGATATGCTCTCTCAAAATTTCAGGATACATTGAGCCTGCACCTATAAGTCCAAGTCCTCCAGCATTGCTTACTGCCGATGCAAGTTCCCATCCACTGCACCAAACCATACCTCCTGAAATGATAGGATATTTTATGCCGAAAAGTTCTGTGATTCTGTTGTTCATTTTAGTTAGAATTTCTTATATATGTTAATTCTTTATGATGTTCTTTTTCGGTAACTTTACAGAATGTAAATATATGAATTTATATTATGAAATTCCCATGAGATAAAAAAATCACGCCAAAGAGAATGTAAATAGTCAAGCTGAAGTTACCTTTGTATAGTGTAACCCTAAATGTATCAGTTATGGCAGAAGTGACATTCC
>NZ_JAOQJJ010000034.1:0-10532 GCF_025567135.1 Bacteroides cellulolyticus | reverse complement strand
CTTCAACATTTTCAGAGACAAGTCGAAATTTTTAATAGACAATCTATGCCGGCTTTACCAGTTCTAATCATACGGGGTTTACTGAATGCTTACGGTTAACAGATCCTGGTAAAACAATTCATAGTCATATATATGTAATACATTGATATTTTGCCTTTTTTCTATCTTTATTTTTAAACTTAATGGAACTTCTTCAGAGTAAGTTATTTCGTTACATTTTCTAATGAAATTTTCCCAAGTTTGTTCTGGGCTATGTGAACGATATGTAATAGCAATATCTTCTGCTTCTAAAATTGTTAAGCATAGAATATCACTTTCACCTAACTCTATACATATTTCATTTTCTGTTGGTAGTTGGTCTTGAAATCCTTGACATTGATACGAGGCTTCATACACCATTGATGTTTCCTTATTACTTTGTTCTTCTAGAACAGGGTGAATAAGAAGTCTTTGTACTATAGATGTAAATAAAGTATTCATAATTTAATTATTGCTGGTTTCTTATAAAATGTTCGTAACCTTCATCAGAATATATTACGACCATTTTATTGCCTTGAGTATCAACATCTGCTTTAATAACATTCTGTAGATTTTCTATTTGGCCTTTTATGGATAAATCCAAGTTGT
This sequence comes from Bacteroides cellulolyticus, assembly GCF_025567135.1. Lineage (NCBI taxonomy): Bacteria > Pseudomonadati > Bacteroidota > Bacteroidia > Bacteroidales > Bacteroidaceae > Bacteroides > Bacteroides cellulolyticus. The sequence goes on along the minus strand of NZ_JAOQJJ010000034.1, from coordinate 9,905 downwards.
CTGCCAAACGAACAACTTGCCTTCTCATTCTATCGCTAATACTTGTAGGTTGTTTTTGAAATGTGCGATCGAATTTTTCTGTCTCCGGAAGATTATGTAATTTGTTTATTAAAGAATCCTTATTAAGATTGGGATCTATTGGGATATAATCTCGTATCTTTTGTATATACTCTTCTATATTAAAGTTGTCATTTGACGAAAAATAAACAAGATTTAAGTTGAACAAATTTGTAAAATCTGTTTTATGCTCTTTTCTAATAGGAGATATAACTTTGTCTTTTATTGCTTTGTATGCTTTTATTGTATTTAGTTCATTGGTTCTTAATTCTTTTAATTCTAAGAAACTTTTCCACCAATACTTAGCATCCCTACTACTAGTATCACATACTAATACATTTGATATGTCGTAATTATGGTTGTTCAAAACATATTCTATAGATATAGCTTTATAAATCTTTTTTTTTGTTGGTAATCCCAACTTCTTATCCCCAGATTGCTCTTCCATAAATTCGGCATAATCTGCTTTTGCAAGAATTATCTTACAGCTACCTTCCTCATTAATTGTTTCAGCAATAATTAATACACCTTTAGGTATTGGATTTAATTGAGTATGATTGTCATTAAATTCTTTTTCTATAGATGATAGTCGGTGTGCAGGTCGTGACTCTATGTAGCTTTTGAGTTCTTCTGCTATTCCAACTTTACGTTCATCTTCGTCTGGAATAGAACATAAGGCATTAATTTTGGTTATAATGAAAATTACATCGTTGTAAGCTGTTTCATATTGTTCGTCAAAGCAATATTGACGAGTAACAGAATTATTAGTTAACTCTGTTGTAATAGCTTCAATATATTCACGAACATTTTCTGTCCTATCAAATACAGCTTCATTAGCAGAAGGAATATCATTTTGAATTATAAAGATCTTAGAATAACGTATTAGCATAACTTATGCTGTTTTAGGTTGAATGTTTATGTAATAATAATCATAGATAACAAAGATAATGAATGCGTTTGGTTTTTTGGCATATTTAATGTGCTTTTTTAAAAAAACAGACCGATGAATTAAGCATTATTGCTAAATTTGCACTATAAGTCAAACTATTATAATTAATAGACAAATTTAGGCATATGAAATCTCAAAAAATCAATAGATTAAAAGTGGTTTTGGTTGAGAATGGTAAAACAGGAAAATGGTTGGCTGAACAAGTTGGTAAAAATGAAGCTACCGTTTCTCGTTGGTGCTCCAACAAGATGCAACCATCACTTGATATGCTGGTTAGAATTGCAGAACTTTTAAATGTGGATCCTCGCCAACTGATAAATGGCGGTAATAAAGATTAAATAATGAAAGATATTCTATCGTACGAATCTGATATATGGTCTTGTGCAGACCTCCTTATTGCTACGGGAATCAAGCAAAGCGATTTCCCTAAATATATGATGCCGTTCTTTGCATTGATTATGCTCGAAGGACGTATGCGTAATGAAATTGCTGACATCATAGAGACTGAAGGATTGAATCGTGAAGACAATCTTGATGAATTTGTCGAAGCCTTTAAGGATAGAGAATGTGGATATAATGAGTATATTGTTAAAGACGGTAAGACTTTGTCGGACATCTGTAACAATGACAAGACTTTTGAAGATGATTTTCGTAACTACCTTTCAGGTTTTGATGGAGCATTAAAGGAATTGCTTGGTATAGAACGAGGTACAGACGATAGTAAATATCTGAATCTTGATGGTATTATTGCAGAACTTCGTAAGAAAGGTGTGCTTTTAATGTACGTAACAAAGTGGTCGCAAATTGATCTTTCTACATATAATAATTCAGAAATAACGACTCTTGAAGAACATATCAAGCGTAAATGGGCAGATATTTCTGCGGAAACCGCCGGAGAACAATATACGCCGGAGGATATTATTGCATTGATTGCAGAAATTGTGTCTGCTAAAATTAATATCAGCCATGATGATTATGTTCATTTATACGACCCGACTTGTGGAGGTGCTAATCTCCTTTTTGGGGTAGCAGACCGTTTGAATGATATTGGGTATAAATATATTGCGGCCAATGGTAGTGAGTGGAATGATGCTCTTTTCGCCTTGGCTAAAATTGAATCCCTGTTTCGTGAAGATGCAGAAATTAAATATGGCAACACCTTAACAACTTTACCTTTTAAGGGGAAAGAGTTTGATGTTGTTGTGGCAAACCCACCATACGGTATTCCCTGGAAAGGATATGAGAAAGAAATACGTAATGACCAGACGGGGCAGTTTGCGTTTTTCCCATCTGTCAGCGATGGTCAACTTTTGTTCCTTCAGCACAATGCATGGATGCTTCATGAAGATAGCGGTATTGTAATAGAAGTAAATAATGGTAGCTCTCTTTTTAGTGGAGATGCGGGTAGTGGAGAAAGCAATATCCGTAAATATCTTTTCGATAATGATTGGGTTGAAGCTATAATACAAATGCCGTCTGATGAGTTTTTCAATACAGGTATTGTGACTTATCTTTGGATTCTGAATAAGAACAAGCAAATTGAACGTAAGGATAAAGTTATACTTATTAATGCTTCTGACCTTTGGCAGCCGTTGAAAAAGAACAAAGGTTCCAAGCGTAAGGAAATGAATCCGGAACATCGTAAACTGATAGTTGATACTCTTGTACGCTTTGAAAACAATGATATTGCTAAAGTTTTCGATAAATGGCATTTCTATTTCAACAAACAACAGATACAACTTACTGAAATTGATAGTAATGGACGTTATGTTAGTCAATCACTTGGTTGTGCTGGTGAAGTATTCAAGATTAAGGATGCTGACATTATAGCTGTTAAATCTTCCGGTGTCTGGGAGTGGCCTCTCAATAATAAAGAAGAGTGGAAGAACCAGGAAGAGATGGTAAGTATGCGTAAAATTACGGGAGACACTATTGTTTGTACAGCTGACTATTTTTATTGGGAAGATAAAGAACACAATGTGGTTTTGCGTAGTTCTGTTGTTTCTGGTGTCCATGAGCTTCTTGGTTGTGGATATATTTCAGCGACATACAGTAGTACTAAGAAAGGTAGTAAAACGTGTACTGTAAAAATATCGGATTATACTTATAAGGATACAGAGGTTATATCTTTTGATCCGGATTCAAAACAAAACAGTAAGGATATTCTTACTTTCATGAATCGGTATATCTTTAAACCATATTGTCTTCTTGATAATACAGTTGGAGTAGAAGTGAATTTTAATAAGGAATTTTATGTTCCTGAAACTGTAGAACCAGTTGATTCAATCCTTGCTGAAATAGCTGAGATTGATAAAGAACTTATAAATTTTGATAAAGAATTGGGATTATGAGATTAAAAGACGTTGCAATATTAAATCCTAAATATGATGGAGAAGATTTAGATAATGAATTTGTCTCATTCTCTCCTATGGAATGTCTTAGATATGATAATCTTAGGCTTTATACTATTCCTTTTAAGGATGCAAGAGGTAAATATACTTATTTTGCTAATAATGACGTTTTATTTGCAAAAGTAACTCCTTGCTTTGAAAATCTAAATACAGCAATAGCTTCAAATCTTTTGAATGGTATTGGATTTGGGTCTTCAGAAATAAATGTTTTGAGGTTTTCTGATAAGTGCTATATAAGATACTTTTTTTATCTTATATGTTCTCGTCAATTTATTGATAAGGGATGCGCATCAATGTCAGGTGTTGGAGGACTAAAACGAGTTAATCCTCTTGCTGTAACAACTTTTGAATTTGAATTACCTCCACGATTTGAACAGGAAACCATAGCAGATTACTTAGATAAAGAATGCAATAAAATTACAAAAGAAATTGATTTGTTGGAACGAAAAATTAAGTGTTATCATAGTCTACAAAATTCACTTATTAATAAAGTTGTAACTAGAGGACTTAATCCTAATGTTTCTATGAAACAATCAGAAATCCCTTTCTTGAATGAAATACCAGAACATTGGCATATATGCCGCATTAAGGATTTGTTTAACGAACGTATAGAATTATCAGAAACAGGTACTGAAGATCTTCTTTCAGTTTCAGAATATTACGGGGTAGCAAAACGTGCGGATAAAGTTGATGGTGAAAATATAACCCGTTCTGATAGTTTAATAGGTTATAAAATTTGCTATGTTAATGATATTATATCTAATATCATGTTAGCTTGGAAAGGTAGTCTAGGGAAAACAAAGTATAATGGAATTGTAAGTCCAGCTTATGGTGTATATAAGCCGATTGTTGAACTTAATGCTTCGTTTTATCATTATCTATTTCGTACAAAAATATATAAAGGTATATTTAGAATCAATTCACGAGGTATAATAGAAAGTCGTTTAAGACTTTATACGACAAATTTTCTTGGATTATCTACAGTTTATCCTCCTATTGAAGAGCAGAATGGGATAGTTAATTATCTAGATGAAAAATGTAGTAAAATAGATGCAATAATTGAAAAAATAAAATTAAAAATAGAGCGATTGAAAGAATTAAAACGTTCATTGATAAATGAAGTAATAACCGGTCAGCGTACCATTAAAACCTCTGATTTATGACAGAACTTGAACTACAAGGTGAATATGTAATGGATTTCTTTTGTCGTCGTAATGATGGGCTTGGATTCCGTGAGGTTAAGAATAATGCCGTTACTTCTGATCTCTTTATACCAGCCGACTTAAAGGAGTTTCTGAAAGAAAATTCTCGTGTTAGTTGGAACAATCTGCTTAAACGAAGTGATTATAATGGGGATGAGCAGAAGCTGATTCGTGACATCATGGACGATATTCGTCGTAAGATAGAAACCAGTGCCAATGTTGCGATATTTCTGAATAGTACGACAAAGAACAAACCTTATTCTTTCGGTGGAGAAACGCTGAAACTTTTGTATGTCAGTGGTACGGAACTTCGTGGTGATGAGGATTTTGAGAAAAATATCTTTTCTGCTGTAGAGGAAATGACCTATTCTTTCCATCATGAGGGAAAAAGAATTTTTACATTCCGCCCAGATCTATCTTTTTTTATCAATGGTATATTTCTGGGATATGCTGAATTAAAGAGTAACTTTACCAATCAGACGGCGAAGAATAACGGGCGTAATAAAGTTATAACTGATTACTTGGAGGCTGTTTGGGAATATACGAAGATTGCCAATGGTAATGATGTGCAACAGTCGCTTCGTAGAACCATGCTTCGACCATTTGAAAAGTCTATACATCTTGTTACAACGGATATTAATAATACCTTTATATTGCGTAATCCGGGACAGTTTTTTGACGATGCAAAAAAAGGATTTCAGGAGAATATGATTTCCATATCGTCATTCCGTCCTGTTGTAGAGAAAGTGTTTAAACCACTACCAACTGTTTTGGATGAAAATGCAGATCCCCGTATCAGATTTGAAGAGGCCATGCGTTCTCTTTATTCAAAGAAGATGGTAGAGAAAGAAATTCTTTATTACAATTTTATGGCTTATACGTATAAGACCATAACTATAACAGAGAATGGTCGTAAGGTGCAGAAGAAGGAATATAAAGACAAGACTGGTAAGTTGATGTGCCCCCGTCCGAAACAGAAATTCGGATGCGATCGTATTATTGACCGTGTTCAGGAGTTTCTTGATCATGAAAGCGAGCCTAATTATTACATAGAAAAACTCCGTGCTGAGTTAGTGGCGATGAATGCTCCGCAAGACTTGATAGAACGTGTTGTGGCAGAAAGAGACAGCTATTGTAATAATAAATATGTCTATTCTCTTCTGTTGCAATATGCTGCCGGTTTTGGTAAAAGTAATATCATTGGGTGGACTGCATTACAACTTAAGGATATGCGCTATAACGGGGAGTGGGTTTATGATAAAATATTACTTGTTGTTGACCGTTTGCAACTCCGTGACCAACTTGATTCCATGATGCTCAATATGAACATAGACAAAGCTATGTTTGTAGAAGCAACAGATCAGGATACCTTTGTCAAGGCATTAAGTGACAAGCGACGTATAATCGTGGTTAATATACAGAAGTTTTGGGAACTGAAGAATGCGATAGCAAAAGCCGGAAAAGATTTCAAAAATCTTCGTGTGGCATTCCTGATAGATGAGGTACACCGCTCGAATACAGATGATGTGCATCAGGAAATGTTCTCGGCTTTTGATGAATTGCAGGATATTTTTGATGAAAATGGTGGTTTCCTTACCCGTGGTTCAGTTAAAAAGAATCTTATCGTAGGTTTTACCGCAACTCCAAGTCCGAGAGTGCTTGCCCGTTTCGGAGAATTCTACCGTGGAGCGAATTTTAATCAGTTATGGAAACCATTTGATGCCTATACGATGAAAGAGGCTATAGCAGACGGCTATATTCTTGATCCTACGAAACATATCATTCCTGTCAATGTAAAGATGTATTTTGATATGCCGCCAGAGCTTACACAGGCTGTGACGCAGGCTATTCAAGAGGGACGCGATGAAAAGATTACAATCGCTAAACGTAAGGTATATGAAAATCATGACAGAATTCTGGCTATATCTAATTTTATAGTGAACCGTCTACTATCACAGGTTTATGGAAAAATAAGAGGAATGGGTAAAGCGATGTTAGCAGTAAGTTCTATTCCGATTGCCATAGAATATTGTAAAGCTATTCGTAGCCTTATGGCAGAAAAGACAGCTACCGGAGCATTTACAAAATACGCTGATGCTCCTGTTGCTATTGTATATTCTGATAATCAGAAATACGAAAAATGCGCATCAATGAATGATGGTGTAGAAGAGGACCGCGTCATTGATAATTTTAAAACTGCCAAGAACGGAATTATCATTGTGGTGGACAAACTGCAAACTGGGTTTGATGAACCTAAATTGCATACGCTCTTTCTTGATAAGGAAATCCGCAGTATCAATGCCATTCAGACCATTTCACGTGTTAATCGTACTGCAAAATATAAAGAGGAATGTCATATCGTCGATTTTTCATTTGAGAATGTTAATGAAAAGAATATCCGAGATGCTTTTGCGGAATTTTGCGGAATTTCAATAACCGATTTTGACCCTATTCGCGAAAAGGCTGTTATAGAAGAAATATATCGCGGATTGTTAGCACAACCCATTTATATAAAATGGTTTGAACGTTACAAGGCTTCTTTGTCAGACAAAGAAGCTAATATGGCTCTTTGCCTTGAAATGGATGCAGATATACGGTCGTGGATAAAAAATATGGTAGATGCTCATGCGCAATATATTCAGGAAATAGAAAGTCGTGGGGAGCAGATTGATCCTGCTCACGCAGATGATGCTGCAAAAGCATTACGCAAGGCTATTGGAAGATATAATTCCAGACTTTTGCTTTTGCAAGGAGTCATTGAAATTGCACCAAGTTTCTTGGATGCTGCATTTATCGACTTCTGGAAGAGATATAGTTATATTTATCGTTCTATGTTTGAGAAATACAGTCCTCTTGGTTCTATTTCCACTTCATTTGACGGAAGCTTAGGACTACTTGTCGGTGAAGAAATCGAAGTTGAGGAGCCGGAAGAACCCAATGGAGGTGGAACAGAGGAACCAGCACCTGTATCAGGAAAGAAAGGAGGAAGACCAGGACTTGCAAGTATTTTTGATCAATTAGCCAGATTGAATGCTACGGAACAAGAGCGTGAGCAGGAAATGCAATTCTGGTTAAATCAGACAGAGCATTTATTTTCATTTTTCCGTGAGGATGGAAAATTTATGGCAATGCTTCGTAGCCCAAATTTCTCACGTGACGATATTGAGAAAGAGTATAATAAGCTTATTCGTCGTTATTTTAGGCAGACAAATGATACAAAGGTTCGTAAGCTTATTGATGAGAATAAGGAAATGTTCCTTGAAGAGTTCAAGACAGAAGTTTTGAAACCTGAAAATACATCTGCCAAGCTTTATGAAATACCTATTGATGATAACTCATTGAAAGCTGCTGAATCTTAATCTTGTTGTATCAATAATAATCCCGATGTATTATTAATACAGAGAATATAACGCAGGTGATCTGGTTTAATGATAATTAATCGTCTGTAAGAAACATTTATTATAAGAATACCAATCACTTCAGAATAAACTTTCTGAGGTGATTGGTAAATTAAATAGTATATATAGTTTACAAACACTTAATTTCATGAAAAATATTTTATATGGTTACGCTTGTTATTGTTTGCTATTTTGCTGTTAGAATAACAAATTCATTTTAAATGATTGTATTTTGCGCTCTTTTATAATATCATCTGGTTCTACATTCCCTATTAATAGAGGAGAGTTAGGATTGTGTCGCATTTTATTTTGAAACACCAAGGATTTATTAAAATTAGCGTAGCAATATACACAATTATGTGAGCAAGTATTATACTCACCTATATCAATACTCTGTACGCATCCACATTCTGAACGTTGATTTTTATCCTTAGAAACTATCAATTTTATACCTAAAAGGTCTTCTATAAGAATGTTATCAATGCATTTACCATGTTTAATACCCAACTGTTCTAACTCTATTTTTTCCGCACAGGATTGAACTGTAATTCCATAACTATTAGCTATTTTAACTATTCCCATAGCTAGAGAAAACATTTCATTTATATATGGTTCTCTTGCAGAGGTATTGATAATATTTCGCTGTACTTTCTTATATAAATCGATGAAACTTATTACACATGTATCAGTGTATGTGTACAATCGTTTGGCTATTTCTTCATAATACTTTAGATGATAATTTATATCTATTTTATCAGTTAATAAAATCGGATCGTATCTCCAAATTACACGTTTTGCCCCTATCTTATCAGATAACTGCTTAAATGTCTCAATAACAGAATTTTTCTTGGGAACTGTTAATTCAATTCCTGTATTATATGGATTAATTGTAAATTGGAAGTAATACATGTATTTGTCAAGAAGATTTAGTCTGTCAAGCATTGGCTTAGGATTCTTACTCCAAAACACAATACAGTCAATCAAACTAGGAGATAAGTTGATTTTGCTTATTTGATGCCTGTTCATTGGGTTTCTGACATATACAAAGCCTTCCTGTATACGATTAAAAAACCAATCTGCATAAAATGCCGGGATATCTGTCCTTCGTGAAACTGATAGTATCATTTTTGTGAATGATTTACTTTTATTATTAATTGAATACTTCCCTTACTCTCAAATGGATTAAAAGTTTGCACATTTTGCTCTACTATTGGTATGCTTAAATTGCAGGGTAATTTTGTCCCATAAATTGGTTGAAAATCATTAGGGGTTGCAAAATGACGACGGGCTACTTTTATTGCTGGTGAAAGTTTTTGAGCTAAATGCTCCATACAAATATACCCGGTTCCATCTTTATAAAACAAGGGAATATCATTTATTACCACCCATTTAAATATACCATTATTTATAAGATCTGCTAATCTATTAATAAAATCATCAGTAATATCAGGACTAAATTTAATTAGATCTGAAAAGAAATAATTAAGAATTAAAATATCAGCCCATCTATCTTTTATAAAGGAAAAGAAGTCCTCAGAAGTATATTGTACAATATGAGGAGTTTGTTCGAACCTATCTATATTAAAATTCTGTATTTCATTCCATATAGGATTTCTGTCTATTCCCATATAACTTATAGTCATATCATTGAGTGCTTGGACTGCACCATATAATTCAGTACTTGGACCACATCCAACGGACAAAATATACACAGGTCTTGTTCTATCCAAATAAGGTTTTATATCAGCTATGGCCTTTTCTATTTCGGAAGCATAACGATGACCATGTTTTAAAATATAGTTCCTATGTTTAAAATCGGAAGTGACGGATAACATAAGATAGCACTAAAAAAGCTATACCATTATAGTTAACTTTGTATATAAGAGAA
>NZ_JAOQJJ010000033.1:0-14115 GCF_025567135.1 Bacteroides cellulolyticus | reverse complement strand
ATATCCTTAGGCTGATTAAAACCGCTGAAAACGCTGACTTGCGAGAATTTTGTCACCCCTGTTAAAAAAACGAACTGCAAATGTGCATCTGCTCCCTTGAATACAGAGTAAAAAGCTTTCAGAATATTACGATGCTGATCTTCCAATTCTGTATTTACATCCAAAACATCAAGTATAGGTTTATCATACTCGTCTATAAGGACAACTGCACGAAATCCTGTCTGCTCATGCGAAGCACGCAATACCTCTGTAAAGCGGTCACCTATTCCGAGCAATTCTGTTCTATCCGGTAAGCCATATTTCTTCTCCCACTCGGATATGTAAAAACTTAGTTTGCTTTCCAGATTTCCCTCTTTTGTAAAATCCGTACTATTAAAATCTACATAAAATACAGGATAAACATTCCAGTCCTTTTCCAACGAAGCAATCTTAAGCCCATTGAAAAGCTCTTTTCTTCCCAGGTAGTAATTCTTAAGAGTTGATACAAGAAGACTTTTGCCGAATCTCCTTGGGCGACTCAGAAAATATATTTTCCCTTCATGTGCCAGATTAAAAATCAAATCCGTCTTATCCACATAAACATAACCGTCTTCGATAATCTGTTCAAAACTCTGTATTCCTATAGGATATTTCATAAGCTTAATACTTTACCGCTGTTACTCCACATGCAGAATAATTCTTCTAGACAAATCAAATAATATTTTGTCAAGACATTCGCAATAGAAGATTTTTCACAAATATAATGCAAACAGAGTGAAGGACAAAGAGGAAATTTAGTTTTTTTACTGTGTTTTATCTTACTAGGATAGGTATATTGGTGTTTATACCATAGTCTATTACGCAAAAGTAATCAATAAATACAATATTTACAAATGTCGTAGGGATGGGCTGTATCTCTCGTATTGGTATTTGTGGAATTATATCTTATTGAGATTTGGAAAATTAGAGATTTTATTTCCGAAAATAGATATGATGGTTGGAGATTATTATGAAAATAAGTAGGTTAAATAAATTACAAAAAAATAGAGTGTGTCACATTTTGACACACTCTATTTTTTATAATGTAATGTTTATTTAGAGATTACTGTTCAGGAGCCATCCATAAGTCATATACATCACTTGGATCAGGATTTTCAAATCCTCTTAATGCTTCATTATTGTTTTCCTCAGTTTGAACTATACAGAAATTCATCCAAGCAGGTCTTCCGTTTGTGTTAAAGAGGGCATCATCTCTGAATATCGTACCTTCATATCCTCTTGTAACTGACATGTTAAGTCTTTTTATATCAAAGAATGTAAGTCCTTCACCCCATAATTCAACACGTTTTTGGAATACAATTTCTTCAACTACGTCATCACTGCTTGATACAGAACATGTATATTCAGGATAACGGTATGTCTGCATGAATTTTTCAACTAAAGTTTTTCCTTCACTAGCATTTAAATGTGCCGCAGCTTCAGCTTCAATAAAGTACATTTCTTCAACACGCATCAAAGGGAAAGCTGTTGCAGAACCTACATTAAAGTCTGTAGTATTACCACTGCCTGGTCTGAATTTTAATGATGCTAATGGATAATTAGCTTGTAAATAAGCACCGAAACTATCATCAACAAATGAGTTCTTGCCAAATAGAGCAGTTCCTCGTGGAGCTACCCATGATAGCTTACGGAAATCTCTATCATCTATTCTTGAATACATTTGTGTGTCAACACTGCTCATAGGGCCTGCTGCTGCATATCCGTATTGTGCTTCATTAGAAGCCCATGATGTCCAGTTAAGAATACCGGTTTGTACAGCATCATTTTCTTTCATGGCCTTAACACCCCACATCCATGCTGGTGATGAAAGTTCATTAAAGCCTGAAGATGGGTTAACCCATGCATCAGATTTTACAGGAGTACATCCACTTGCATCTATAGCTTTTCTAGCATAATTCTTAGCCTCTTCATAATTACCTATCCACATATATAACCTTGCTTTCAAGCCATATACAACAGCCAAATTAGGTAATGTTTTATCATTAAAACTTAGTTTGTCAATATTGGCTTCTGCTGCATTAAGGTCCTCCAGAATGAAGTTAACCATAACATCACGTTTAACACGAGGATTGTTGCGGGCCTGTTCTTCAGTTATATTTTCGCGTACAATAGGAACTGTTAATCCTGTTACGTCATTGCCAGAGTTGTTCACACCTGAAGTCTTATCGTTCGGCAAGAATTCATACATCTGTGCCATATCCAAATATAAGAATGCACGATATGCTTGTCCTGCAGCTTTATATCCTAAATGCACAGGGTCTGTGTCTGTTTCAGGAATGGCAGCAAGCAACTTGTTAGTTGTTTGTATAAATTTCCAATAATAGTTCCATATGAACTGTGTTGACAAGTATGCCGGACCGATATAATAATTACATTCCCAAGCTGAATAATGGTCATAAGGACTTGCATATACAGGCATATCTTGTGTCATTACGTCCCTTATATGCATTATAGATCCATATCCCCAATCATATCCTACACTAGTAGATACAGTTCCAAAATTTACTGCAAAGGCTGGCATAGCCCATAATTTTGCTTCAATTCCTTTGTCCGAAGAACTTATTACATCTTCTGTCGCTCCGTTTGTCGGGAAAGTTTCTTCAATACATCCACTTAATAAGATAGATGAAGAGCAACAAAGTCCTAATAATATATTTGATATTTTATATTTCATAATTATATTTTTTTATTAGAATGTTAATGTTATACCTCCTGAGATGGAACGTATAGGAGCATAGTATGAAGCGGTAGTAGAACCGTCCATTGCTTGTCTTGGGTCAAGACCTTTACGTTTAGACCATAACCATACATTGTCTGCTGCCATATATAAACGCAAACCTTCTACAGCAAATTTGCGTGTAAATTTAGCAGGTAATGTATATCCAAGATTGATGTTCTGCAAGCTCAAATATGACGCATTTGTGAGGAAACGGTCAGAAGTTGCAGCTGTATATGAATCCAAATATTGGAAGCGAGGTAATGTTCCATTTGGATTATCTACACTCCATGCATTCAGCATATCTTTGTGTATTGCACCACCGCTAGAACTAGATCTTGGAGATGACATTGCAGATGCATAATCGGAATCATAAGCAAGACCTCCGATCTGATATGCAAAATCAACACTTAAATCTATACCTTTGTATGAGAATGTAGTACCAAAACCACCATAAACGTCAGGTAAGGCACTTCCGCAAATGTATTGTGTTGCAGCTGATGGATTTGTTACTTTCTCCTGTATAATATTGCCATCTGCATCTTTACGATCAGCGTAATACAATGCTTCACCATTTTCATTGATTCCGGCATACTTATACATCCAGAATGAATACAAAGGAACACCTTCTCCATAGAAGTAATTTCCGCTAGTATATCCTTTTGTTCCGTCTGGAGCAACCATAGTCTTACGTTCTTCTGGCAAATAGCTTACTTTATTTTTGTAATATGTCATATTAAGACGTAAATCCCAGTTGAAATCTTTTGTTTGTATTATAGAACCATTCAATTCTACTTCCAAACCGATATTCTTCATATCACCAATATTGTCATAATATGATGTATATCCATAAGTAGGAGGCAATGGGAATGAGAAAAGCATATCAGAAGTCTTTCTCAAGAAGAATTCTGCTGTACCGCTAAATCTTCCACCAAACATTTCGAAATCAACTCCGGCGTTGAAATTTCCGTTTGTTTCCCATGTTATGTCTTTGTTACCCATAACGCTAGGTATTGCAGCAGGACGACCACCTGCGTTTACTATGTTATAAGTATTAGTATATAAGTAATTTCCTATATTATCATTACCCTGAGTACCGTAAGAAGCTTTAATTTTGAATAAATCTATCCAAGATGGAGTGTTAAACCATTCTTCTTTTGAGATAATCCAAGCTCCACCAATAGACCAGAAGTTACCCCAACGGTTATCAGGATGGAAGCGTGAAGAAGCATCACGTCTGTAAGAACCTGACAAGAAATATCTTGTATCATAATCATATTGTGCGCGGAAGAAATATCCTTCTGTATTATAATCAGTTGTATAAGATGTAGATGTTCCGTCTGTTACAGCTCCTGCCAATTCATGATTGTTAGGATCAAACATGTTCTGTCTTACTGCGCTTAATGTATAATATTTAGTGCGATATGATTCATGACCTACCATCAAATCTACATTGTTACGTCCGAAAGAATGAGCGTAATTCAACAATTGTTGATAGTTGTATGATAGAGTTCTTGAATGACCTTTTGTGATTATACCATTTGAAGAAGCATATTGTCCATAATATGGATTAGTTACATTTGTACTACGTGCTTCATTCAGATAAACGCTATTAGTAGAAGTAAATTTGAAATCTTTCAAAAATCTTATTTCAAAGAAACCTACAGCATTCATAGCGTTACCATCATTCTTATTTGTATTAAGTATTGCATCTGACAAAGCATTTGATTGTCCAAAGATAGGACGATATAATCCTAAATAACTGCCATCACCGTAATCGTACATCTGATTACCTGCTTTATCAACAAGTATATTACCATTTTTATCGCGCATGTACAATGGATATATAGGAGCTACCTGAGTTGCTGCTGCAAATACGTTTGCTGATGAAACAGAAGAACCATCCTCACCCAAAGCATTAGCTTCATAATGTGTATAAGAGAAGTTTGCTCCTACTTTTAACCAAGAATTAGCTTGATAATCAGCTTTCAAACGGCCTGTAAGGCGTTCATAGTCTGAATTTGGAGAAATACCTCCATTATCCAAATAACCAAATGAAGAATAGAAAGAAGCTTTATCGTTTCCTCCGGTAACACTAACATTATATTCTTGACGGAGGCTTGATTTGTATGCAGCATCCAGCCAATTATCTGGTTTTAGCAGATATTCTTGTCCTTCGTATTCTACAATATTTCCTAATGTAGCATTAGGGTTTATCTTTCCATCTTTTCCGATTAGATTTTCTCCTTCAGGTACACTATAAACATTGTATCCACCTAAAACAGCCATAAGATTTGCGTTTGCAAATGAATAAGCTCTGTCTGCATCATAACCACCTGCATTTGTTGCATAGTTTCTTAATGCCAAATGGTACATTTCATAATACTGACCAGGATCTGTTATGTAATCATAGTCACGGCTGGCGCGTGTATTTACACCCCATTTAGCATCTACAGTAACTTTAGCGTCTTGTGATTTTCCACGTTTAGTAGTAATCATAATCACACCGTTAGCACCACGTGAACCATACAATGCATTTGAAGCGGCATCTTTCAATACAGTCATTGATTCAATATCTTGTGTGTTGATATTGTTTAAGTCGCCATCATATGGAGAACCATCTAATATAATCAGAGGTGAGTTGCCAGCTGTGATAGAACTGATACCACGGATACGTATTGTTGGAGTTGTAGTACCTGGTTGTCCTGAAGCATTAGTGAATTGGACACCTGAAACTTTACCAGTTAAAGCTTGAGCAGCATTACTTGTTTGAATCTTTCCGATTTCATCGGCTTTTACAACTGAAGCAGAACCTGTGAATGAAGACTTTTTGGCAGTACCATATGCTACAACCATAACTTCATCCAAAACTTCAGTATCAGAATGTAATACAACATTAACAACAGGTTTAATAGCAACCTCTTGTGTTTTCATTCCGATGAATGAAACAACTAGAGTTCCGGCCGAACTTTCGCTTGTTCCATAAATCTTTATATAAATATCCTATTTTTATTAGCTATACTAAAAATATCAGTATTACATTCAATTTTACATTCTGTTTTGTATAAGAAAACTAATATCAGGGAGGCAGACAAACCTATAAGAAAACATAGGGTATTCGACCGTTATTGTACGTTTTCATACATTCTCGTACATCGAAAAAAACGTGGGCATGTTTCAAGTAAAGCGTGCGCACGTTTTAAATCGAACGTGCGTACGCTTTAAGTCGAATGTACGCACGCTTGAAATGTACTGAATTTAGTTGTCAGTTTGTGTTGTGATTCCTGACCAGGTTGACATGTAAAGAGACATTCACAATATTGACTATACCTTATTATATAATAATCTACACCAAGACTTTGATAGTTTCCTGTATTGTATTAAACATTGATCTAATAATATCTTCAAGCATTCTTTTCCAGATCATTCACAATACCTTGCGGAAGAATGTCTGCATAATGCTGGGTAGTACGAATATTCTTATGTCCCAATAATTTCTGTACAGTAGTAATGTTTACACCTTTATATACAAGTAAAGTGGCATTTGTATGTCTGGCAGTATGAAATGAAATATGTGTACTAATACCTGCCAACATTTTTATTCTCTTTAGTTCCTTGTCAATACTTGAATTTGAATTTATTTTAAAAAAAGAACCTATGTCGCAACTATACCTTTTTAATATAGACATTGCCTTGCCATTAAAAAGAAGATATAATGGTAATCTGGTTTCGACTTCTGTTTTTACAGATTTATACATTAACCATAATTTATTATCAATATTGATTAGATTTTCTTTAGTTAACGAACAGAAGTCTGAATATCTTAGTCCCGTATAACAACAGAATAGAAAGGCGTCTAGCGTATGCAGCATTTTTCTATTTTTTCCACATAATGACAAAGTTTCCAGTTTATGAAGCTCTTCAGGCAGAAGGAATGTATATTTCGACTCACCTTTTAACATTTTGTATCTTCTAAATGCGTCTTCATCGGTTTTTATTAATTTTTGGTTTATTGCTTCATTATAAAAGCTTCTTAAATGCTTGATATGTTTTATTATAGTGTTAATTTTATAATTTCTTGAAGTCAGAAACTTCTCAAATTCCATTATGTATTCATATGTTATACTTCTAAAAGACGTACCAGAGTCAAATATGTTTATGAGTTTTACAGTTGTCATAAGATTCTTTTTTGTACTATCTCTTTTTCTGCTGGTATTAATATATCCTTTACAAAAATCTATAAATGCTCCATCATTTATATTAGTATTCTCAATATCGGCATTGATTAATTGCTCAAGTGTAAGTGGAGTATTATTTTTCCACATCTGAAGTTCTTTCCACTCTAATTTTAGTAAATGTTCTTCCAGAAACCTATTTAATAACTCATGATTAGGGTGCGAAGGCATTACTTCCTGTTTCCTGACATTCCAATACTTAGGTTTAAGGAATACATTTGTAGGTAAGTAAATTTTGTTGGAAAGTAGCTTTGCTTCTATTTCCACCATAGCCATAGAATTTGCATTTAGGTTATTTTCACGATTAAGAACTAGTTTAAAACAAATTTTCTGCATAATACTTTTTGATTTATAAATAATGAATATAGTGTCATATAATCTTTCAAGGAATAAAATAAGCGATATTATTAAGTATCGAATTGTAATAAAACATCAGATTACTATCAAAATGCTTTTTTTATGATGTAAAACATGTAATCGTTTGCTTTTTTAGAAGAAATTTGTCAATTTAAGTGTTAAAAAGCAGGGAATGACGACTTTTTGCTTGAAAAAAGAGAAAAATATTCAGATTTTATTATTACTTTTGCGACCTGTTAGAGAGAACAAATTTTTATTAATGTAAAGTTAAACTTTAAGAGAGATTTTTATGAAAAGAAAATTGATGCTGTTAATGACCTGCCTGTTTATTGGTATAGGTCTGGTAAACGCTCAGGTCTCTAAGGTAACAGGTACTGTTACTTCTCACGAGGATGGTTTACCTGTAGTGGGCGCATCTGTATTGGTTAAAGGTACTCAGGTTGGTACTGTAACTGATATTGATGGTAATTTCACTATTACTAACGTTCCAAGTTCGGCCGGAACTTTGGTTATTTCATTCATCGGAATGAAAACACAGGAAGTGGCAATTCAAAAGATTGTTAAGGTGGAATTGCATTCTGACTCGGAGCTATTGGACGAAGTGACAGTCGTTGCTTATGGCACTAAACGTAAACAAGACTTGGTCGGTTCTATCAGTAGTGTTAAGAAAGAAATTATCAGTAACTCACAAGCGACTTCTGTAACAAATGCCTTGGAAGGAACTGTTGCAGGTCTGCAAATTGTAAGTTCAACAGGTCAGCCTGGAAGCGATGCCAGTATAGTTTTACGTGGTATTGGTTCTCTATCGGCAAGCAATGAAGCTTTGATTGTAGTTGACGGAGTGCCTTTTAATGGTAGATTGTCTGATATAAACCCTGCGGATATTGCTTCTATTAACGTATCAAAAGATGCAGTGTCAAACTCTTTGTATGGTTCGCGTGCTGCAGGTGGAGTAGTAATGGTTACAACTAAAAGCGGAAGTAAGGATAAAGTATCTATAAACTTTAATGGTACATGGGGTGTGACTCAGCGTGCTTATAAGGATTACAATATGGTTACTGATCCAGGAGAATTTTACCGTTTGACATGGTACGGTATTCGTAACACTCAATGGGCAAGTGGAATGTCAATTGAAGACGCAAATTTGGAAGCTAGTAAATTGTTGTTGAGCGAATTAGGAAATTACAATGCCTTCATCATTCCTGAAGGAGAATACTTGGTGACACCGGACGGAAATTTAAACACAAATGCTCGTCTTCGTTATAATGACACTTTTGCTGACGCATTATTTAATAATGCTTTCCGTCAGGAGTATAATGTATCTGCATCAGGTGGTAATGATAAGACTGATTATTATGTATCTATGGGATACTTGGATAACGATTCTTATGTATTAGGCTCTTCTTATAATCGTTTTACAGCTCGTGCAAATATTAATTCTCAACTGAAGTCTTGGTTGAAAGTAGGAACAAATGTTGGTTACTCAAAAACCACACAGAACGGAGTGCAGGAAGGGGCCGGATTAGCGTCCAATCCTTTTAGTGTAGCACGTTCTTGGGCTCCAATCTACCCGGTTCATGCTTATGATGCAGAAGGAAATATGAAATATTATGAGAACGGAGAACCTATGTACGATGCCGGAAATGGTGAAACAGACGGTACAGGAAAGCGCCCTACTGCAACCAATCAGAATGTTATAGCAAACATGAATGAAGATATCCGTGAAAATGTATATAACAATCTGACTTCACGTTCGTATATAGAAATATCTTTCCTGAAGAATTTTAAATTTACTGCAAACTACAGTTATGATTTTACCAACAACAGTTCAACTACTTATTATACACCTTTAATAGGTGATGGACAGTCTTTTGGTGGTCGTGGTACAAAAGGTAGTTATAACACAATTACTACAAACTTTAACCAGATTTTGGCTTATAGTAACGCATTTGGCAATCATCATTTGTCTGCAAAAATGGGCCATGAGGCTTATAAATATGAATTCAAACATCTGGAAGGACAGAAAACCAATTTCTTCAATCCTAATAATCCTGAACTGGTAAATGGTGGTCAGATGCAATACATCGACAGTTATACAGTTGACCATAATATAGAAGGATATTTTGTTATGGCAGACTATGACTACGATAATAAATATTATCTTTCTGCTGCTTTCCGTCGTGACGGTACATCACGTTTCTTGAATCGCTGGGGTAACTTCTGGTCAGTAGGAGGTGCTTGGCGTATCAGCAAGGAAGAGTTTATGAATGGTACAGAATCATGGCTTAACGATTTGAAACTACGTGCATCATACGGTACTCAAGGTAATGAAAACATCCTTTCAGGATATAGTTATGCCTATACTCCTTACATGGATCAATACGAAGTTACTTGGAATGGTTCTGAATTGGGATATTCACCTGTATTTTATGGTAATCCGGACTTGACTTGGGAAAAACAGAATACTTTTGACGTAGGTGTGGATTTCCGTTTGTTTGACAGATTATATGGTTCATTCGAATATTTCTACCGTAGAACAGACGATATGTTGTTCAAACGTCCTGTAGCTTTCTCTACGGCTGGACGTCCTTATAATTGGGAAAACTTAGGTGCGATGAAAAATGCAGGTATCGAATTTGATTTGAATGTTGACATCTTCAACAGACCTGACTTGAAATGGACTGTATCTGTAGTGGGTTCTCACTATAAGAATCGTATCTTGACACTGCCTGAAGAGAATCGTAAAGATGGTATTACCGATGGCTTGTTCAATTTAAGAGAAGGAAAAAGCCGTTATGAATACTATACTTACATGTATGCTGGTATGAATGAAGAAGGCAAGCCAATGTGGTATAAAGATGAGCTAAATGAAAACAATGAAGTAGTAGGTCGTACAACAACTACTACTTATGCAGATGCAACTAAATATTTCCTTGGTAAATCTGCACTGCCTGATTTTAATGGTGGTTTGAATACTACATTCTCTTACAAAGGTATTGATCTTTCTATAGCTACAGCTTTCCAGATTGGTGGTTATGCTTATGACTATTCTTACTTGGATGGCATGAGTCAATCATTCTATGTAGGACATAATAAAGATATGTGGGATACTTTCAATCCGGAAACAGGAAAAGGTAAATTACCTATCTGGAATGCAAATGATAGTGGTAATTCATTTACTCAATCATCAGATCTTAATCTGATAAAGGCAAGCTATTTCAGCATACGTAATATTACTTTGGGATATACATTGCCTAAGAACTTGATGAAGAAAATAAGTGTTGAGAAAATGAGGATTTATGTAACCGCAGATAATTTCGCACTATGGTCTAAACGTCAAGGTTTTGATCCTCGAGTTTCTATGGCTGGTGCAAGCAGCAGTTATGGTGGATATTCTCCAATGCGTGTAATTTCTGGAGGTATAAACCTTTCTTTCTAACTTAAAAATATATTATAGTATATGAAGATAATGAAATATATGATACAGGCACTTATTGCCGGAGGCCTGTTTACATCGTGTCTTGAAGACGCTGACGTTACCGCTTATTTAACAGAAGATCAACTGGGCAGTGTGGCTCAGGAGGATCCGGACAAGACATTTTCGGCAGCAGTGGCAGGTATGTATTCTGACATGCAAAGTTATGTTGACACAGATATGAGTCATAATTATTTCGGCCAGAAGAGTTTTGACTATCTGACATCACTGATGGGTAATGATATGATCATGACTGGTCGTTTCGCAATGAGTCTCTATCATTATATGATAGATTACTGGCAGCAGAATTATACACCGACAAATAACAGATGGAAAGAATACTATCGAGTAATATCGAATGCCAATAATATTCTAAAACTTATTGACCCGGAAAGCAAAGACCCGGCTAACTTGAAATACAGAGCTATTGCTATGGGATTCCGTGGTTATGCTTACTTGTACCTGACATATCTGTATCAGTATTCTTACTATACAGGTGTAGATGGAACCAAGTGGGGACGTGGATCAAAATATGATTATTCCCAATCTCCGTGTGTACCGCTTATAACCGAGAAAACAGAAGGAGACCAACCTCGTGCCACTGTTGCTCAAATAGATGAACAGATTAAGAAAGACCTTACTACATCTTTCAATTTGTTTAAAGAATTAGGTATGGAGCATACATCTTCACCTACTGACATGGACGGTTGTGTAGTAGCTATGTATTTGGCTCGTGCTTATATGATTACACATGAATGGGATGAAGCTATAAAGTATGCACAAGTTGTAATAGACAATTTTGATATATTGAAAAGTGAAAATGATTTATTACAGGGATTCAGCAATATAAGCTTGCCGGATGTTGTATATGGTTGTGACATTACAGCAGATAATACTGGAATATATAGGTCTTATTTCTCTCAGATGGATGCTTATAGTGATGGATATGCCGGCATTGGTGTATGGCGTGCAGCCTTTAAACCGCTGGTAGATCGTATTGCTGACAATGATATTCGTTTGAAATGGTTCTGTTGCGATCGTTCTACAGGAACTGACGTTAAAGGTGAAGACGGTTCAATTAAGCGTGTTACAATGCTACGTGACACCAAATCATCTGCAGCGGTAGAATATCAGGCTGTGAAATTTATCGGTACGGGTCGTGAAAACATCAAGGCAGGAGTATTTGCCGGATGGGAATTGGGTGATTATATATACTTGCGTTCGGAGGAAGCTTATTTGATGAAAATAGAGGCTTTACTCATAAAGGATCAAATGATGCTGTAAAAGAACTCAATGAATTTATGAAAACCCGTCAACCTGATTATGAATATACATTTAGCAACAAAGCTGATTTGATTGAGGAAATAATATATCAGAAACGTGTTGAGTTTTGGGGTGAAGGTCTGGAATATATTGACAACCGTCGTTTGAATATTCCTGTTGACCGTACAGATGAAACTTGGGGTGCAGAAAACAACAATCATTTCTCTGCTGCAAAATTTAGACACGAGCAGGAAGATCGTAATTTCCTTTATCAATTACCTATTTCAGAAATAGAGAACAACTCTCAGATTTCTTCAAGTGACCAAAATTGATATCAATTAATGAGAGTATATAGTTTTTATAATTAAAACTATTTGAAATTATATATCTTAGTCAGCCTGTAGAGGTTAAAGTATTCCAATCAAAAAACTTTGGAATGATTTTAACTCTACAGGCTGTTTTATATATTTACTATAAGATGTAATAATAAATATCTGTAAATTATGTCTATTCAGTTAGTTATCGCATCCATTCCAAAGAAAAAAAGAGATATACTTTAAATATCATTTCATAAAGCAAAATCTTTATAGCTTCTTTCCATTGTTTCTTTTTTCCGCTTATTATTGATACTATGTAAAATAGTTTTTATTGTTTCCATACCATAAAATCTGATTATTTCATCAATTTCTTGTCTATTACCATATTCAAAAACGCGCTGAACACCCCATTCTTTATTTCTTATCCAGTTAATTTTTCAACCCTTGTATCCCAAAACAACGCAGGACTCAACTTTGACAAATCAGGATGTTTTGTAAGTTCCTTTTCTATCAAATAAGCATAGACTTGATAATTCGTATGTATTTTATAAAAATAGCCTTCTATTCCTAGAAGAGAATGCCTTTTCTATATCAAAAGACTGTTGGATAGTAAAGTTTCGCGTTCCTTTTATAATTCACTTATCTTTCACGGATATATACCGTTTTTTTCCAGAGAGATGCTTTTGAGTTAATCCGCAATTTTCTCAAAATATGCTCCCAAATCTTTCCTGCTGGAGTTCTTGAGGATTTAATGCTTCGTACATAATGGTTATAATGTAAAAATAAACAATTTCTATGCTTCTGTCGCAGGTTTTCAAATATGTGCCGACTTTGGCAAGTAAGGCTCTGTTTTGTATTAATTTCACAAAACAGTATGACCTGATTAATTGTCAAAACCGATTTGTAACAATAGAAGTTTCATTTTTGACATTGGAATTTTTACGGTTTTGTGTTTTCACGAAAAAAGTGTATCTTTACGCAGTCTCAAATATAAAGAAAGGAGTTACTTATGGTACTGATAGCAAATCCTATATATGATTCGGTGTTCAAATATATGATGGAGGATGACAGGGTGGCAAAGATTATGCTTTCCGCTTTGCTTCAGAAGGAAATTATTCATCTTGAAATGCGTCCTCATGAATATACAGGCGTAACACAAAGGAAAATCTCCATGATGAGAATTGACTTTGCAGCTACCATAAAGAATGAAGACGGAACGCAACAGCTTATTCTGATTGAATTGCAGAAGACGTGGCTGGTGACTGAGACATTGCGTTTCAGACAATATCTGGGAAGCCAGTATATTGATAAGAAGAATGTTCCGGACAAGGATGTAAACCCTAAAGGTTATGGTCTTCCTATTGTCTCAATTTATATTCTGGGGCATAAGTTGGGAGATCTGCAGGAGCCTGTGGTGTATGTACGCAGGAAATATCTGGACTATAACTCAAACCCTATAGAGAACGGTGTACCTGATCCGTTTATAGAGAGCCTTACACACGACAGTATAATAATTCAAATACCGTATTTGAAGGGGAAGGTTAGGAACAGGCTTGAAAGATTACTTCAGGTTTTCGACCAAACTTATCGTCTTAAGGATAATGAACATATCATGGAAATAGATGAAAGAGGACTGGAAATAGAGGAACAGCTTGTGGTTGACAGGCTGATAAAGGCAGCTGTCGAACCGGATGTAAGAAGGGATATGGATGT
>NZ_JAOQJJ010000032.1:0-21733 GCF_025567135.1 Bacteroides cellulolyticus | reverse complement strand
CGTTAAGGATATGTTTTGTCTCTGTTCAGGATACCGTTTTATCTCTAAAATTGACGGTTTATTCTTACTTTTCATCACATCATATATATATAATGTGACGCTTGTACTACATTCTGTTTGTTTATCTAAAATCTTTCAAAGAACTTTCTTTCGTTTTGGAAGCGAAAGCGTTTGCAAAGGTAAGGGATTTATTTTTAACTACCAAACTTTTTCGAAAGTTTTTTTTGAAAAAAGTTTTTTTTCAGTTTGAAAACCAGGCTTTCTTTCTCGCTCCCTTGCTACTACAAGGTAAGATACTCAAAAGGATTTTCAGCTCTCCTTACTCTGCTTCAGCATGTCAACTTAACCGCTCTCCCTCTCGAAAGCGGATGCAAAGGTACAGACTTTTTTCATTCCTGCAATAGTTTAAACGACTTTTTTTCAAAAAAAATATCACTTTTCTGATAACTATTTGAATATCAGCAAAAACAAATATTATTTATTTTATAAACATTGCATCAAAAGAAAGCGAGTGTCAAATAATACACATTATATTAATATAAATCATAGTAATTGTCTCCTACAAAAAAATAAAATATGCAGGAAGACACAATCATCTTCCTGCATATATATTTATGATTTCCAATTATGTCAATAAGAAATTACTTTAAAAGTTCCACGTCATAACTTGCCGCATCCTTGCAAGTAAACTTCAGAACCGTCTGTTTCTTATCAGATGAAACTATCTTACAGAAAGGAGTTTCCTTTACGTTCCATTTACCTTTGATAGTTACAGTAACAGGTATTTCCTGACTTTCGTTGAATTTCCAAGGACGTGAATAAATACTGCGTTCCTTTCTCTTTCCGTTCTCATCGAATGCCTCATCACTAGCTCCACGATACAATGCAAGATCTGGTTGTGACACTGTCAGAAGAACCTTGTCTTTATTGTCCTTCACCATTACAAGGCATGAAGTATCCGCCTTCAAAAGAAGTCCTTTTGGCAACCCGTCTTCAGGTGTCTCAAACAGAACGTATGATGTCAGTTTTCCATCAGCAGTACTTACTATATGCGCATTTCTGTCACGTTGAAGAACCTTATAGTCTGGTTTCTTGGCAAACTTATTCAGAGCATTCATGTCAGTACGTGGCAATACAGCATATTCATATCCCTTAGCTTTAGGAGCCTTACCATGAGCTACAACCAATGAAACCCAATCACCTGTTGTCGGATTAGGATTTCTCTCACCGACAGTAGTCTGCGGGAACTTCTTCTCAAACTTAGCTTCAGCCGCAGTTTCTTTTGACAAATAGTATCCCACTCCATTAGGATCAATGAATACCCTGCCGTCTGATTTATAATTCTGCCAATAATCTTTCATTTCCGGAGTTATTGCAGCAAGTTGGAATACAGTTGTTTCTGTTTCATAATCCTTTACATCATTTTCTATATCAGAACCCAAGCATACGATAGTTCCATCAAAGAAATGATATGATTTTCTAGCTCTGTGAGAGCCGTTATATTTATCATGTTCATGCAATTTCATACCGAAATTTCCGTTCACTCCAGCCTGAGAAAGTCCACCCGCAAAAGCTTCGTCAGAATAAAGCATTTCTTCCATACCTGAATATGTATCCACATTCAGCACTACAGCACGCAACTTATCGAACGGAAGATGTATTGATGTTGCTCCAGGGAAACGATTCCAGTCAAATCCATTCTCCTGCCAACCTGAAGTAGCAAAGGTTACTAGTTGGCCAGGCTTACCTGTAAGTATCTGCATGCTGCCATGTGCCAGATATCGTCCGTAGAAATTGGCATCCAAATAATGTTCCGCTGCCCAGAGATATCTGGAGTGTCCTCTGACTACAGCAGCCCAATTATCACGACGCTGTACACTCACACAGCCGTATCCGAGGGCAAGATTTCCTTGTGGTTCCGGTTCAGGTTTATAACCACTGTCCTCAAGCTGTTTTTTCAGTTTAAGCTCCAGTTTATTCGATGTTTGCGGCAAATAGTCAGGCGCGTCCTTATCCAAAGAAGCATTGAGCGACATCAGACGGAGATATGCGGCAGCCATATCCGGGTCTATGTTTTTCTTTCCATCAGGTGTACCGGATATTGCCATCATAGCATACTGTATAGGTATCAATTGTCCCTTACCGTTAGGATGTCTTCCGGACATTGACAAGGCCCATTGACGTGTGTTGCAATAGAAGCGCATAGTTAGAAGAACTTTCTTCACTGTACTATGTGCCTCCTCAGAAAGTCTCATATCAGTACCGCTAAAGAGATAAATCATATTTGTAGCCCCGTCAAGACCACCAACAGCGTAAGCTGGATAATTATTACAATGATGGAAAGATGCTCCGTCAACCTTGAACGAGCCCATAAGTCCTGTTGCAGGACGACATCCGTAATCTATCCACCTGGAGAACGAACGCAGATATTGCAACTTTTCTGGAGTATCTTCCATTATGAGTATGCTGGCTATACGTCCTTGAGTCTGCGTATTGAAAGTATCTATGTCAATACCGTTTCCTGTAGGTTTCGGATATACCTCATTTGCAATGGAATACCAGCGTAGTGTATTTTCCGCTTCCTGAAGCTTGCCCCTCTTTCTAAGTACATCTTTCATCAGGAAATATGCCGGATATAAACCTCTCATGCTATATCCGTAATGATGTATGTTACCCCAACAGCTACCATATGCAACTCCCTGATCTGTTATATGATCATACATGGCATTGAAGATATATTCCAGTTCTTTTTTATCCTCATCCTTGACTGCATTATTGTATGCAATAGCCACACGCTTCATAAGATTGAAATAATTGTTCATCTCCATGCCCAGCTTAGTGAACATATCTTTATTCCATCCGTCAATCATGCGTTCGTACGCTTCAGCCTGACGAACCATGAAGATAGGCATACCGCTCACCTTTCCGTTTTTATATACAATATCATATCTGGCAAATGCCTTTTTTATTGCACTGACTTCCTTTTGTGTCAATTCAGACGGGGTATATAGCATATCACGGAAGCGTTTCTCCATGAGCTGAATGTCCTGTCTGTCTTTTTCTGTCAAATCTCTAAGTTCAATATCCGGCTTCCACAATGAATGCGGATAGATGAGAAGCCAATGGCTCTTGGTGTCTTTATTTACGAACGGTACCTGTACATCGGCTGTCTGCTGACGTGGATCGACCTTGCTGGCTGTTATTACATGGTCAAAGAACAAAGTACCTTCCACATCAGGAGCCTGAACACGGATTTCGTTCATACCCTCTTCAGGCGTTCCTTCCATATCCCTTTCGTAGCAAACCCATGCGGCACGCCATCCTGTGAAGTTAATGCCGAAAGGGAATGACGTACATACCTTACCGTCCTTTAAAAACTCAAAACGGATTTTCTTGTCCTGAGCCTTTTCATTATACACCCAAACTATAAACGCTGAGAGATAGAGGTCTTTTCCTGAAGGATCGAGCTTTTCGAATTTCAAATCTTTCTTGATAGACAATACAGAACCGGGCTTATACTCCCATTGCATACAATGCAGCCCATCCTTGTAATGTTCGTCATTGATACCGAGCATACCTTTGTCGGTAGTTATGAATGATGGTACTACCCCATCTTCAAATGAAAGCATTCTTTCATGCTTAACAACTTGAGCAGATGCTCCAAGCGCCACAAAAGATGCCATAGCCAAGCTTAATTTCGCTTTAAATTTAAGATTAACGATTTCTTTCATAAATATATACATTTAATTCTTTTGCATTGATGTAAATATTTTACTTTTCAAGGCAAAGATACAAAATTTATTATATTAAAAAACACACGAACATATATTTGTCCGTGTGTTTCCATATTTTTTATATTCCCGATATAATATCACTCTATAAACTTTATTTTTTCAGCCTTACGAGGTTTAGCCGCAGGCGATTCATCCGGATACCCGAAAGAAATGGCATAAAGCAGATTATAGTTTTCCGGAAGTTCAAGACGTTTAAGCAAAGATTCGGCTTCTGGAAGTTTCATTGTTCTGGCTATTCCACCAAGACAGCATGAACCCAATCCCAAAGATTGTGCAGTAAGAATCATGTTTGCACCTAGAAGACCGCAATCCACCTGTGAGAAATCGTACGAAGGATCGTTTGCTATGAAAATCATCACCGGCGCCCCATATGACGCATGGCGGATTTTGGAAGCGTCCATTCCTTTTGCCAATGCCAGACTTCTGTTCAAAGAGTCAAGTTCGGATATGTATTCCGGAGTATTAACTACACGGATTTCCCAAGACTGCTTGTTCTGACCGTTAGGAGCGTTTATACCACAGTCAAGTATCTGCTGCAGTTTTTCCTGTTCAACAGGCTGCTGCTTGTATTTGCAGATACTTCTACGCGACATAATGGTTTCTATCACCTGATTTTCGGATGTTACATTCTGTACTTCGGTACTTTTCTGCGATGGTGTGCAAGCAGACAAAGACACCAATCCTGCAATTAGAAATAATCTTGAAATTGTTTTCATAATGAATATTTGTTTTTAGTTTTCCTATCAATTTTCATTTTCGTCGCATGACACGCAAGCGCATTTTCATTTCTTCATCAACACGATATGACTCTATTGTCTTCTGAATTGATTTATTATAAGTAAAGTCATCAAGTTTCGCCCTTTTCAGATATTCTATTGTCTTCTCAGGGTATGCCACAAAGCAGAAAGATACAGCCCATGCCACTGCCATTTTCACGTAATATCCGTCATGATGGATACTATCATAAAATCCGAACAACTCATCAATATGGCTGTCATCAATAAAATATTTCATCGTCATTACCACTCCGAAACGTATCTCATATTCCTTATCTGAGCATATGAAAGATTTAAGATACTCCCATATTCTGTCAGAATGAGAGGATAGATATTTCTTGCTTCCGGCAAATTTGAAAGAGTCGCACACAGACCAGCTGTTTATAATCTTTACAAAACGTGTTACATAAGAAAGATAATTTTCGATATCATCATCCGGCTTAATATATCCCAACACAAGTCCATGAAGCATCCTTTCCTCCATATATAACGATGGAGCATCAGCCAGATATGCCTTCCAGTCTGACCTGGCTATTTCAATTGCCAATTTTCTCAGGTCTGGCAGACGCAATCCAAGAACATTTTCCACTCCGGGATTCAATTTCTCGGCAAATTCCTTATTTGAATTTTCAGCCAGTTTCAGGATATACTCCCTTACAGGTTTGCCATGCAACAGGAATGCATTTTCAGATTTTTCCATGAAAAATGATGTCTATATATAATGAATTTATCTTATCTGTTCAGATGGTTAGCAAATATAAAAACAATATACGAAATAATCCTTTCTAATGCCTCAAAAAAAACGTGCGTCCGTTTAAGGTAAAATGGGCGCACGTTTAAAGTTAAATGGGCGCACATTTTGTCTCGAATGTGCGCACGTTTTTTTTAACAGTTTCTTAACACTAAAAGCTACCTCCTCCCAGTGCCCTGTAAAGCATCGTATGTACCTGACAATAAGCTATATTCAACTCTATTCTCTCGAGTTCACAGTCCAGGTAACGCTCATCGGCAGAAAGGACATCCAGATATCCTGCAAATCCGGTCTTGAACAACTCATTTGCATTGTATATAGAACGGTGATGAATTCGGCTTTCTTCCTCCTTCAAGGCTTTGCGAAGGTTCATCTGTTCTGACGACGTTATCAGATCCACAACTTCAAGATACGAACGGAGAACCGTTTCATGATAATCAAGCAAGGCTATGCGCTGTCTTCCATTCGCCTCCTCCCACAATGCACGTATCTCGTTACGCTTGAAAATAGGAGCAGAAATTCCTGCCGCAAGATTATACACCATCGAGGCTGGCGAAGAGAACCATTTATCAAGGCTGAAAGCATTGAAGCCTGCACCTCCCCCGATAACCAGCGAAGGGAAAAAAGCCTTGCGTGCTGCAGATGCATCCGACTTGCATGCCAGCAGTTCAAGTTCTGCAGCAACCACATCCGGGCGGTTACGCAAAATCTGAGCAGGTATGCCTGTCTCCACAGGGAAAGTATAATCACTTATCTTCTCGAAAGAAGATCGTTTTATGTCGAAAGGCATACGTCCCAAAAGAAGAGCAAATGCCCGCTCGGTTTCAGCTATCTGCTGTTCTGTGTCGAGAAGCATTTCTTCCAGTTTAAGACGGCGTGAGCGGAACTGATCGACAGAAAGCCTTGACTCCTCGCCCTCGTTCATCAACTCATTGGCAAGAAGATATGAAGCAGCAGTCTTACGGATAGCCTCTTCAAGAACATATTGCTTCTTGTCAAGTCCTACAAGTCTGTAATACATATCTGCCACTTCGCCAACAAGCATAGTCTGAGCCAGGCGTTGAGCCTCAACTGATTTCATCCAGCGCGACACTGCCGAACGCTTCTTGTCAGTGAGTTTTCCCCATATATCTGCCTCCCACTGAAAATTCAGTCCTAAGTTAAGATTCTTATACGGATCTGGAATATGCTTGTCCTTTACAAGATCCGGAGTATTGGTAGTGCTGTTTCCCACTCCGTCCATGGTATATTCGCCGAAACGCTGTATGCCTCCGTCAATACCTAACGATATTTCAGGAAACAACGCACCCTTTCCAACTTTCATCTGTGCACGTGCTATGGAAACATTCTCTATTGTCTTAAGGAAAGAATGATTGTTTGCCAGTGCAGAATCAATATATTCAACCAGATACGCATCCGGAAAAAACTCTTTCCATGAAAGGGAAGCCATAGTGGCTGTATCTGTGTCTTCTATAAACGCTTCGGGCAGGTCGAACTTCTCCGTCTGAGTAAGGGAAGGTGCCTTACACCCTCCCATAGCCAATGCCGAAGCCATAAAAGCTATATATGCAAATTTATTCTTCATCATCTTCTTCTAAATAGCTGACTTTATTGCGGTTGAGATAAACCGACAGTGTTTCAAATACCAAATATAATCCCGGTACAAGGAAGATACCCACGAATGTACCGATAAACATACCTCCTGCAGCGGCTGTACCGATGGAACGGTTACCCAATGCTCCGGCTCCTGTAGCAAGCACAAGCGGAATAAGACCACATATGAATGCGAACGAAGTCATGAGGATAGGACGCAGACGACTTACTGCTCCCTTGACAGCTGCTTCGAATGGAGTAGCTCCCGCTGCACGGAATTGGTTTGCCATTTCCACGATAAGGATGGCATTCTTACCCAACAGACCAATAAGCATGACGAGTGCCACCTGGGCATAAATATTATTTTCAAGTCCTGCTATCTGGAGGAAGAAGTAAGAACCGAAGATACCTGCAGGCAACGACAGGATGACAGAAAACGGCAGAAGCAAGCTCTCATACTGTGCTGCAAGAAGCAGATATACGAACAGAAGACAGATTCCGAATATCATGAACGTCTGTCCGCCGGAGTCTTTCTCTTCACGGGTAACACCCGACCATTCCACATCATAACCGCGAGGAAGAACTTCCTTACAGATTTCTTCTACTACCTTGATTACTTCACCGGTACTTACTCCACCCTCACCTTCACCGGTAATAAGCGCAGAGGTAAACATATTGTAACGTGTAATCTGGCTCGGACCATAGATACGTTCCATAGTAAGGAAGTTGGAATATGGCACCACATTACCGTCGTTGTTCTTGGCATAAAGCTTATACAGGTCCTCAGGATTCATACGATACTCAGGAGAAGCCTGTATCATGACCTTATACATCTGTCCGAAACGGATGAAATTTGATGAATAGAAACTACCGATATATGCCTGAAGTGTCTCCATTGACTTATCGAGGTCAACACCCAACTTGGCAGCCTTCGCCAAATCAACTTTCAGAAGATACTGAGGGAAGTTAGGGTTAAATCCTGAAGTAACACCCTGTATGCGAGGGTCGGCATTCAGTCTCTCAACAAGAGTATTCGCGACTTCAGCAAATTCGTGAAAATCACCCGCTGTCTTATCCTGCAAACGAAGTTCGAAACCGCTGGCATTACCGAATCCCGGAACTGACGGCGGAAGGAAGAACTGGATGTCGGCATCCTTGATGTGCGATACGCGGTCGGCATATGTACGCATAAGTTCATCTACAGTCTGGTCTCTCTCATCCCATGGCTTAAGGTTAATCATACCCATACCGTAGCTGGCACCTTCAGTCTCGGTCATAAGACTGTAACCGGCCAGTGTAGAAATACTTTCGATTTCTTCAAGTGGAAGTAACGCCGCCTGAACCTGACTCAAAGCTTTCTCGCTTCGTTCAACAGTAGCCCCCGGAGGTGCATCTACGTTGATATATATCATACCCTGGTCTTCATTAGGGATAAATCCTGTAGGAAGTACGAGGTTGATACCATATGTTCCCAGAAGGAATAGCAACAAAGTGAGATATGTGAATGAGCGACGGCCCAGATACTTCGAAAGACCGAGGTTATAACGGCGTTCGAAACGTCCGTATCCGCGGTTGAACGAAACGAAGAAACGGCGCATGAGAGTAGCCTTCTTCTTTCCGTGGGCAGCCGGACGGAGCAACATGGCACAAAGTGCAGGCGACAGAGTCAAGGCATTGACACCGGAAATGACGATAGCCACAGCAAGTGTGAGTGAGAACTGGCGGTAGAAGATACCCACTGTACCTTCCATGAAACCTACAGGCACAAACACAGCCGACATTACAAGAGTAATGGCAACGATAGCACCACCGATTTCCTTCATCGCAGCCACAGAAGCCTTATATGGAGAGAGTTTCTCTTCGTGCATCTTCACATGTACAGCCTCCACCACGACTATGGCATTATCCACCACAATACCTATGGCAAGCACAAGGGCAAACAGAGTAAGCATGTTTATAGAGAAGCCCAAAGCCTGCATGAAGAAGAATGTTCCGACAAGTGACACCGGAACGGCTATGGCTGGAATAAGCGTAGAGCGGAAATCCTGAAGGAAGATATATACCACCACGAACACAAGGAGGAAGGCCTCGACAAGTGTCTTCAACACTGATGCGATAGAAGCATCGAGGAAGCGCGACACGTCGTATGCAATGTTATATTCCATACCAGGAGCAAAGCTGCTTTCCTTGATTTCCGCCATACGGGTCTTGATGTTCTTGATGACCTCGCTGGCATTTGAACCCGGGCGCTGCTTAATCATGATAGATGCCGAAGGACGACCGTCGGTCATGGAAATCATGTTATAGTCCTCAGAATCGAACTCTATGGTAGCCACATCCTTGAGTCGGAGAAGCGAACCGTCAGGCATGGCCTTCAGAACAATCTCTCCATACTCTTCAGGAGTGCTGAACTTACCGGTATATTGCAACACGTACTGCAACTGTTGCGGAAGTTTGTCGGAACTGATACCTGTCTTACCCGGTGCAGCCTCGATGTTCTGACGGCGGATAGCCTCTGTGACATCCTGTGGCACCATGTTATATGCAGCCAGACGACTTGGGTTAAGCCATACACGCATAGCGTAGTCACGGCTACCCATGATTTCCACAAATCCCACACCGTCAATACGTTTCAGCTCGCGGAGGATATTGATATCGGCAAAGTTATATACGAATTTCTCTGTATGAGTACTGTCTGTACTGAAGATGTTGAGGTACATCAACATACTGTTCACCTCCTTCTCCGTAACCACACCGGCGCGGATAACTTCTTCAGGCAACTCATCGAGCACTGTAGTCACACGGTTCTGCACGTTCACCGCAGCCACATCAGGGTCTGTTCCTACCTTGAAATAGATAGTGGTGAGCGACATACCGTCGTTGGTACATACTGTAGTCATATAAGTCATGCCCGGTACACCATTGATGGCACGTTCGAGTGGAGTAGCTACAGTCTTTGTCATAACATCGGCACTGGCACCAGTGTAGCGGGCAGTAACCGTAACAGAAGGCGGCACGATGTCCGGATACTGCGTGATAGGAAGCGACACGATGGCCAGTACTCCCAGACACACAAATATTACGGAAATAACCGCCGAGAGAATCGGACGACGAATAAATAACTTGAACATAGGCTGAAGAGATTATTCGACGTTTTCCAAATGAAGTTCTTTTCTCACGTCAGCAAACGGAATAGTATCTGTCTTGATATGCATACCGTCGCGGATCATCTGTACACCTTCATACACTATAGTGGTGTTTGCACCAAGGTCGTCGGTGATATAATAGTTATGATAGCGTTCTATTGGGTTGAAGCTACGCACCTTGGCTGTACCGGCACTATCTACCAGATACACGTATGTAAAGTCCTGAATCTCAAAAGTCGATTTTTGAGGGACAAGGCAGATATCTTCCATCTTCGTCATAAGGCGGATTTTACCTGTTACACCGTGTTTAAGAAGTCCTTCCGGATTAGGGAAACGAACACGGAAAGCGATAGAACCTGTACCACGTTCGAAATCACCTTCAACTGTTTCGATAACACCCTTATGCTGATAAACTGTTCCATCGGCAAGAATTAGTTCCACATTATTAGCCTGTTGTACATCAGCACCCTGAAGCTGTGCACGACGGATACGGAGGTATTCACTTTCATTAACTTTATAGTATGCGAAAATCTCTGAAATGTCACTCACAGTAGTAAGCAAGCTTTCTGGGCTAACAAGGCTACCTACCTTATAAGGAATACGGTCAGCATATCCTGTGAAAGGCGATGTAATGGTGGTATACTTCAAATCCATCTGTGCACGCTGCATCTGCGCACGAGCCTGTTCCACCTTCATACGAGCCACCTCACGTTCCCTCTTTGCCTGCTCAAGACGGATTGGCGAATAAATCTGTTTGTTTACAAGACGTTCGATGCGTTCAGTCTCATAATTAGCCATTTCAAGTTCTGCCTCAGTCTGTTTGTAGTTTGCCTCAGCTTCTTTCACCGCCTCTGCATAGTTTTCTGAACTCAGACGGAACATCGGCTGTCCTTTTTTCACGAACTCACCTTCGTCAATCAATACTTCTTTGACGTATCCTTCCACCTTTGGTTTTATTTCTACAAACTGTATAGCCTGGATATCAGCCACATATGTACGCGGCAATTCTACCGTAGTAGGTTGAAGAACTGTTACAGGTATAGAGCCATCGCTTCTAACCTGATTTGTGCCGGTCTCATGGCACGCAGGAAGCACTCCTGCCAGCAATGACAGGAAAGCAACCTTCTGAATAGAAATTTTCATAAGATTACGTAATAGAATTTTAAAAAGAAACTATGTGTTTTGTTTGAATAAGATTAAACGCGAATCCACGACCCAACGGTCATGGCATGAAAAAGACTGACTATGCTAAATTAGCAAAGCCCTGAACATAATATATGGATGACAATCCGTTATATATAAAGGAAGTTTAGATACATAAGGTTGTATATATACACCGTATTGCTCAAAAGAATAATCGGGTATAACTAACAAAGAATCGACTGAGTCAGGAAAGAAGCGGACTGTAGATGTCCTATAAACCGGATCGGACCATTCTGAATACTGGTCCTGAGAATCATTTATGGAAGACTCGTCGTCCATAGAAAGAATTATCGGAGTATTGTTATCGCAAACTGCAGCATAGATCATATCATATCCATATACATCGAACTGTATGAGCACAAACATGATCATACAAACTATTCTGGATATATATTTTCCTACTACTTTATGTAAAAACATTACAATAACCTATCTTTAATCTCTTACAAAATTAATATCTGATAATAATGTATAAAAATATATGTTCAGGTTTTAGTCTGTTTTAACAAAAAAAGCATATAAAGTTAGTTCTTTTTACGGAATATCTTACAAAAAGACTATTCTTTCAGAATAAAAAACTAACTTTGCGTAGAAGAAAACAATATAAAAACAAAAATTATATGGAAGAACTGAACTTGAGCACTCCTGCACTGCTGTTCTCGGCAGTATCACTCATACTTTTGGCATATACGAACAGATTTCTGTCGTACGCACAGCTTGTAAGAACTCTTAAAGAACAATATGTACAGAAACACTCGGAAGTGACAGCAGCACAGATAGACAATCTGCGTCGCCGGCTTTACCTGACACGGAGCATGCAGGTACTCGGCATATCAAGTCTGTTCCTGTGCGTAATCACAATGTTTCTGATTTATATAGGATTTCATACAACAGCAGTGTATGTATTCGGCATAGCACTGCTGTTGCTTATAGCATCACTTGGTATTTCAATTTGGGAGATACATATATCAGTAAAGGCACTTGAGATACATCTGAGGGATATGGAGAAGTGAAAATTCATTCGCTCACCTCATTTACCACCTCACCGTCAAACAGATTGATTATTCTGTCGGCATAACTCGCATCATGACGTGAATGTGTAACCATGACAATGGTAGTGCCATCCTTATGCAACTCACTTAAAAGAGACATAACCTCTTTACCGTTTTTCGAATCAAGATTTCCGGTTGGCTCATCGGCAAGGATAAGCTGAGGGTTGGCTACAACTGCACGCGCTATGGCTACACGCTGCTGCTGACCACCGGAAAGCTGCTGCGGGAAATGCTTGGAACGGTGTGATATATCCATACGGTTCATAGCCTCTTCTACCCTCTTTTTTCTTTCCGACGACGGTACTCCCATATACAAAAGAGGCAATTCTATATTCTCGTATACGTTCAGTTCGTCAATAAGGTTAAAGCTCTGGAACACAAAACCTATAACTCCCTTCCTTATATCAGTACGTTGCGATTCCGTGAATTTTGACACTTCCACTCCATTAAGGTAATAAGTCCCGCCAGTAGGGTTATCAAGCAATCCGAGGATGTTAAGCAGTGTAGATTTACCACATCCGGAAGGTCCCATTATAGCCACAAACTCACCTTTCTTTACTTCAATACTTACATTATTCAATGCCCAGGTTTCCACTTCCTCTGTGCGGAATACCTTTTTCAAATTTTCTGTCTTAATCATATTAGTAGAATTTAAAATGTTATTTTCTGAATTTATTCACTCTTCATTACTTCGGCAGGATTGATATGTGCTGCCTTGTTTATCTGATAATATAAAGTCAACATAGATAAAATCAATACTATCAACAGTGGAATGACAAACAGTCCAAATGTAACAGGTGCCTTTTCTACGAAAGATGCCGTATAATAATAAATGACAATCCATGATACAGGCGCAGCAACAACAAATGCCAACACCAGATTCAGCATATAGTTCTTACCTAGTATAATATACAAATCTTTAGGCTTGGCACCATTTACCTTACGGATAGCAATCTCACGATACCTTCGACGAATATCAAACAGAGATATACCCAACAGTCCCAAACATGATATCACTATAGCGATATATGAGAAAACAGTATATATATGTGCAGTCTCTTTATCTTTCTGATACATTTCTGCCACTATATCGTCAGCCCATTTATAGGTAAAATCCTCAGAGTTATATATTTCTTTTTCAACTTTGCGAAGATAGTCTATAACTTCTTTTTCTCTGTCTTTCTTCACTTTTATCATAACATCCCCTTCTGCATCCTTAGCCCCCACAATAAAGATCATAGGTTTGATTCCTTCCGTAAGATGTCCCATATAATAATCCTCAACTACTGCTGAGACCGGGGTCATATCAACTCCGAATTCTATCAATTTATTATCTACAAAAGAAATACTCAAAGGCGACGTGCTCCTTACCAATGCTTCCTTAAGGTCAGTATATCCAAGTAATTTCATCGCAGACCGATTCAATACTATTACATTCTCACCGCCGTAATCTATTCTGTCCGGTAATCCTCCATCAACTATTTCAAGTCCCCAAAAATCAAAAAACTCTATAGAAACAAATTTAATCTGCAACTCAAATTTCTCATCTTTATCATTGACAATAGGTGTAGGACTTCCATCCCATACTGCTGTAGACGAGTTCATCCAACGCTCTATCATAGGACACTCATCAAGCTTTTTACCGACATTATTTATACGTTCAAAACGTTCTTTCAACTGTTTGGCCGTTGTACTTCTATAATCAATAATCCTATTGTGATTGTACAATTGTGCTACCAGTATATCTTCTGTTTCATATCCATGTGAGGAATTGATAAGGAAATCAAAGTGACGCTGGAAATATACTGACAATATCATGAGGAATAAAGTAACAGAATACTGCAGAAACAGGAACACATATCGTGAACTCATCTTTCCATTATCTTTAACATCAAGGTGCATACACGATACCGGCCGCCTGTATTCATACCTGAAATAAAAGAAAACTGAAGTAAACAAAGGCACGAGCAACAATAATCCCAATGACAAGTACCAGTCAAAACCAGTTATAGGTATTTCATCCGAGAACAGTCCCTGCCATAGCCCATGAGTGGTTTCTATAATACACCATGAAAGGAATACAGCACATGCAAACAAAAGGAAATTCTCCATCCACATTTCAGTAAAAAGGCCTTTACCTGACAGACCGAAAACTTTCTTTACGCCATAGACTTTTCTTCGTTTCTGCATTACTACAGAATAGAGATTGACAAAGTTCAATACACCGACAAGGAATAAAAGAACTACTACGCCAGACAACACGAATACATAGTTTCTGTTTCCAAACCTGAACATTTTTTTATATTTATCACATATTGAGGACTCAAAATAAAAATCTTCCCATGAAATGTATTTATACCTCATTTGTATATTACCACTTAGATTATTCTCATTCTGCAAACGATATATATTACTTCCATCATTCTGTTTCTGAATATCAAAAGCGGAATTCACACGTATAAGCTCAATGTTAAGCTTTCCCCAATAAGACCTTAACTTATGAGGCACAATGACATCAAAATTGAATGTGGTTTTACATACAGGTTTCTCTATTACTCCGGTTACAGTAAGAAGTTTCCCGTCATAATAAATATTCCTGCCAACCGAAGATTCATTGCCGAACAGTTTCTTTGCATAGGTTTCAGTCAGAAGAGCATTATTAGGCTGTTCCAATGAAAGACTTCCTTCCATAACACAATAATCGAAAAAATGGAAGAATGTTGTATCTGCAGCCATCAGGTTTGTTTTGTAGGAAACATCATCGCTGACTATAGTAGAATTTTCTTCTTCAATAAGTTTACATCTGTCTTCTATGTACTTTTCCTCTACCGAATAATCTTTATTGTTCGGATTCTCCGCCGGATAAATATTACCGTCTATATCCCTTAAAGGAACTATTATAGAACTTAAGTCAATGGCATGTGTATCCACTGTAAGCTCCCTGTGGATATATCGTAACAATACAATACAACAGGCAAGACTCAACGAAAGCCCTATCAAGTTGATAACAGTATATGATCTTGCACGAAGCAAAAAACGAATCGCATATTTAATCTTTACCAATAACATATATCAAAAAAATATTTCACCTGTAAATTATTATATCAATAATCGTACCAAAACATTAAGCCATTAACAATCAGCAATTTACCAAAATACAGCACATTCAGCATGTGTGCGTTATCGCACGTTTTTGTTACAAATACGCACACATAGCACAATGCAATATATATCACTTATTCAGTCTTAATAATCTCTGCCGGATTAATATGCATAACCTTACATATCTTATATGCTACAGTAACTAAAACCACAATCAACATTGAAACGAACAAGGCTAAAACCATTCCCCAATCCATATTAATCTGAAAAGTACTATCCATAAAGACAGTTGACGCAAAATAATATACAAAGGGAAATGCTGCAGTAAACGACAAAATATAAATCAACATATATGAACGTCCGAACATAAGAGCTATCTTAACCGGAGAAGCACCGTTTATTTTCCTTATGGCAACCTCCTTCTGTCGTCCGGCCGTATCAAGCGAAATGGCAGAATATATGCTTAGAACCACCAACAACAGACTGACAAAAGCCAATACATTGACAAGTGTTCCGACTAAACCCACCGTACCAAGCAAAGTCTGTTTCCTGTCGGTTATCGGTTTAATGTCCAAAGGTAATGTTTCCGGAACATATTCCCTGCAAATATCTTTCATCTTACCAATCACTTCGTCTGTATCCTTCCCTTCAGCAATCTTAAAATAAAAAGTTCCAAACGGTTTTACCGGGAAGAATGCCGAACCGATTGTACGTGGATCATCTTCATTCTCTCCATACAGGGCCTTATATGTACCAGCTACACGGTATGAAGCACCTTCTATGAAAACCGTTCCGGAAATACTGTCTTTCTCCAATTGTCTCATAAATCTCTCGCTTACATAAACAGCATCTTCCGAATCCGTCATTTCACCCTGATGAGGGATATTAAAAAACTGAAAGTAATTGGCATTACCCTTTGTAATTTTAATAAAAGAATGTGTACCATCAGCCTTAATATATCTCTGTTTTATACGAGAATCCAACACTCCCCACAAAGTTATCTCATCAACAATCTCCGGCATCTTTCTGAATGCATCAACTACATGCGATATATTCTGCCTCAAGCGATATGTACTTGGCTTGAACTCTATAATCCGGGCTTCCTCATCATCAGAAACCGGTCTGTAGACGGAATAGTAAACCTTATTAAAAGCAATGTTTATATACAAAACATTTCCAACAA
Source organism: Bacteroides cellulolyticus (assembly GCF_025567135.1). Classification (NCBI taxonomy): domain Bacteria; kingdom Pseudomonadati; phylum Bacteroidota; class Bacteroidia; order Bacteroidales; family Bacteroidaceae; genus Bacteroides; species Bacteroides cellulolyticus. The sequence goes on along the minus strand of NZ_JAOQJJ010000032.1, from coordinate 5,133 downwards.
AGAATATAGCTATACTCAATTGAAGCCACATCATGACAGAACGAAAGACATGCTTATTGTTGTTTATGCGAACATAATAGCCTATACAGGAACGTCGCAAACGCCATACCGGAACATAAACCACAAGTAAACATATAACAAAAAGGGAAACAAAACACCTTGTCTGTACCCAATATACTTCCGACAAATCAATGCATGGCAAATCGTCGGATGAAATATAAGTATGACATGTATCAACTACAATTTCCGTTATAACAAGTGACAGCAGAAATGACACTGTAAGCATACAGAATACCTCTGAAAACAGAAGCATAAACAATCCTCGGGCATCAGATCCCATACTTTTACGCAAAGCGACTTCCCTCTGTCGGTTATAAAACATCTGTATAGCAAACTTCAGGAAGTTAATCATTCCGGAAAGCAATATGAGCGATGCGACGAACAATACAATTGAAAAGATTATTGTCATCTGTTTTTTCTTGAAATCATCAGAAAAACTCAAAGCAGACACACTATAATCCTTTCCATTATTTACAAATTTAAGATTCTGCAGATTGTCATTAAGCGCAGACAGAGTTGTACCATCACCTAGGAGTGCATACACTTCCATGAATCCCTGAGGAAAAACCATATATGGAAAATAGCAATCTACTCTGGGAAACGCCCAGTTGTCTTCGGCCACATTTACAACCTTGTAATCACGAATCCCCTTGTCGAAATCGTAAACAGATTCCGTCAGATGTATCACAGCCCCAATCGGATTATCTTGACCAAAAGCCTTTTCTGCAAAAGAACGTGATATAACGACTTCATCCTTTTTCTCCGGAATACGGTTACCATACAATAAATCCAATCCATAGAATGAAAAAGTATTTCCGTTTACCACAGTATAGTTTACTAGAAAAGGCTTTTCTTTCTGGTCCTTATCTATTACATCTATCTCAGCCTGTCTTGACGGAAATTTAACTGTAATATCCGACAATCCATCAATATGAAGATTCTCTATCCGTTCAACATCAACCGGCGTAAACAGACTCCACCTGCCATCCTCATCTTCAAGCCTAAATGTTACTACTTCTTCATCATGCATATTTATCATGCTATTATAAGCATTTATCCAATATGCCACCAATGTATAACATACTATTCCCACGGCCAGGCACAATGCTGATATAAGACTGTGAACCTTATATTTCATCAGGTTCCGAACTGCCACTTTCAAATAATGTAGTATCATATTTTGAGTATTTTAATTTATATTTCATACTATTATTTACATAATTAAATAATCAAAAAACATGCCATTTACATACCACTCTGATTATAAAGAAATTACGTAAACCATCTGTATAAAGGAAGCGTGCGTATCCGCACATTATCATTGCGAATTCGCACGCTTCACACAGTAGATATATCGTTTTTCACTTTAATCTGCTACTATCCACTTTTCTATATTTCTTGTTTCAGCACTGAAATTAACCCCTATCTTATAAACCTTACGGCCATCAGACATGAAAGGAAGGACATAGTTGCGGGATTCTATTTGAGCTATGGCATCCTCGGCACTGCCTTCAAACTTGAATTCCATTACATATATATACTGCGGAGTTTTCACGACCATGTCTATCCTGCCTTGAGAAGTGTGATACTCGGCATGAGTAAAGAAACCCATAAGACGGAATACTATAAAAAGAACATTCTGATAATGAAGCTCTGTGTCGCGAATCAACTCGTATTGAGTGTCAGAAAAGAGACTTTGAAGACGCTCCATGAAACTATCAATCTTTCCTTTTTCCAGTTCCTTGATGAAATTCATTATATGGAAGCTGGTATTCCTGCCATGCATATTCATATAGCTGGGCATAAGGAAATTAAGGAATCCCTGTTCAACCTCCTCATTAGGAAAACCAAGTATATAATTCTTAAAACGTTCGTCATACTCCTTTATAGTCAAATATCCACTCTGAAAGAATAAAGGAATAGGATTGGTATTTATTGTCTCAAGTCCGGTAAGCTCATCGGCTGTAGCTTCTGCATTACCTGTCAGATCGCTCAGAAGGTAATTGTTCTTCTGAAGGAGTTTTACGAGTATAGTCGGGGTACCGGTTGAAAACCAGTAATTTTCAGGCATCATTCTGAAAAAAGTATTCAGGACACTGAACGGATTATACATTCCCTCTGTATCCTGGACAAAATGATAACCGTCGTATTTCCTCTTTAACATTGCGTATGTATCAGAACAACTCATGTTCTGCTTTTCAGCAAGAACCCTGACATCTTCATCAAAGAATTCTACAAGTTCTTTTTCGCTTATACCGCACAAAGACGCAAAGTCAGGATCCATAGTGATGTCATTCAAATTATTCAAATCACTGAAAATGCTTACCCTACTGAATCTGGTAACTCCCGTAAGGAGAGCAAAGCGGATATACTTGTCACATGATTTCAGATTACCGTAAAAGGATTTCAGAATACTTCGGTACTCGGACTGAAGTTCCTCATTGTCAAATGATTGAATAAGAGGCTTATCGTACTCGTCTATCAGGATTACTACACCACGACCGGTCTGCTCCGATGCACGTCTGATAAGTCCGGCAAATCTCAACGAGAGGGACTCCTCCGAAGGTTCACTTCCGTATATCCTTTCCCATCGCACAAGATAATTGTTAAGTACACCTTCAAGCCGTTTGCGGGAATTATACTCCTCATTGTTCAAATCTATATGAAAGATAGGATATTCGTCCCAGTCCTTTTCAAGGCTCTCTATTGCAAGTCCCTGAAATAAATCTTTTCTACCCTCAAAATAAGACTCAAGAGTGGAAATCATCAGACTCTTACCGAAACGGCGCGGACGACCGAAGAAATAATAACCGCCTGTAGAGACAAGACGATGTATAAGCGCAGTCTTGTCAACATAAACAAAACCACCCTTACGAAGTTTCTCGAAGTTCTGGATTCCTATGGGATATAATCTGTTCATATAAAGTTTTTTTAATGAGGTATCGCACTTGTTTCTACAAAGATAAATTAAAGTGAGAAAAGCGCAAAATGTATCATTCACTTTTCATCACATCACTCAGATTAATGCGTGCAGCCTTATTAAGCTGGAACACAATCGTAGCCAATGATACGAAAGCCACCAAGAGGAATGAGAATAAGAAGACTGAAATACCAACCGGTGCTTTCACCACAAAATTAGCCGAGTACACGCTTATGATATACCACGAAACCGGTGTAGCAATTATAAATGCCAGCAAAAACGTAGCTATATATTTACGTCCCAAAAGGAGATATAAATCCTACATTCTCGCTCCGTTCACCTTTCTTATGGCTATTTCACGATAACGGCGACGTATATCGTACAATGAAATTCCGAAAAGTCCCAGACATACTATAAAGACCGCAATTCCAGAGAACAGAAGGTATACGTTAGCTAGTTTTTGATCATTCTTGTACAAATCTTTTACCTTGTTTTCAAGCATGGAATACTTGAATGACTCTACCCCATATACATCTTTCTGAACCTGTCGCAGATATTCTATCACTTCTTTCGCCCTACCCTCACGACAAGCTATCTCGTATCTGTCGCCACGATTTTTATCTGATATTATAAACACTGTCAGTGACGGTCCACTGCTTATATGCCCAGAATAATAATCATTTACTACACCGACAACAGGGATAGGCGTGTCATTAATGAGCTTACAATATACAGTAGCTCCGTCAATCGAAGTGTATCCGAAAGCTTTCATTGCCGACTGGGTAAGCAGACATACCTGCCCATCTATATTTTCGGGCAATCCTCCCTCGATAAATTTCAGCCGATATATATCAAAGAACTGAGGTGTCACCATATAGGGCACAGCCGATACAGTTTGGTTCTTGTTACCGGTAAATCCCGTATTATATGAAAACCCTACGATATAGTATGGCGATGCCGTCCACGAACGTATATCAGGACATTCGTCCAGGGCTTTGTCTATCGCCTTAACGCGCTGCTGGCGCAACTTTATCTTTTCCGGTGTATAATAATTATAGTCTCTCGACTCGTAAACAAGTTCAGCATGGATTATATCTTTTGTCTCGAATCCGGGAGGGGTATTCAGCATAAAGCGGAGCTGGCTGTTGAAGTAGAATGCCAACATTATAAGTATGAATGTAAGCAGATACTGCACAAAAAGAAATGTCATACGCGAATTCATTGAGCCCGTAAACGTATTTCCCAATGTGCGCAATGAAAATATCGGCATTTCTTTCTGACATCTGTAATAAAAATAGACAGTTACTATCAAAGGTAACAGCAAAAGGAATCCTACGGAAATCCACAAATCAAACCAACTGTAGGACAATTCTGTTCCGAAAATATTATTGACAGGAACATTGGTTATCTCTATTATAAGCCATGCAACAAACAGAGCCGGAACAATCAGCAAGGCATTTTCGGCATATATCTGCATGAATAGTGCTTTCTTTCCTGCTCCGAACACTTTACGCAACGTATGGAAACGGCCACGCTTCGACATGACTACCATATAGAGATTTACGAAGTTTATTACCCCTGCCAAGAATATCATAATACACATTCCGGCAAATACGTACAGTTGCAACTTGTTTCCACTGTTGCCCATTCCGTGAGCTGTATTATAAACTATAGCTTGCTCCCAGTAAATATCTTTTACATGAATGAGTGAGAAAGTATATTTTCGAGTATCATACTGAGTTGCATGCGGATTAAGATAACGTGGAATACGCCCAATAGCATTAGCGGCTTCAACAGCCGATTCAGTATCTATACGGATAAACTCCATAGGCATACGTTCCCATGAATCTGTCAGCCGGGATGACAATACAATTTCGAAATCAATGGTTCTCTTGCAATGAGGTTTTTTCAAGATTCCTGAAACTATCAGATCCTTTCCATTGGAATATCTTATTTTCTTACCTATAGGGTTCTCGCTGCCGAATATCCTTGCGGCAAAATCCTCAGTAAGCAATGCGGCATCAGGTGCATCAAGCGAGAGGCTTCCTTGAACCGTCTCATATCTGAATTTCCATTTAAAATCCAAACAAAGTTGGATAATTCATTAATAATTAACTTTAGTTTTATACCTTTGTATCAGGATGTTAAGAGGA
>NZ_JAOQJJ010000031.1:0-23119 GCF_025567135.1 Bacteroides cellulolyticus | reverse complement strand
TACTGCATATTGTGGGAGAGTAGGTAGTCGCCGTCTTAGAAAGAGAGATCCTCGAGGTAGAGATACTTCGGGGATTTTTTGCGTTTATACGGTTTAGACTTTCTCTGCACGAAGGTTGCGGATGAACAACGGAAAAAACGATAGATGTCATTACGGTAAAAAAATTACGAGAATACATAATAAGCAGACTGTTCCAATCTAAAAATTTAATATGCGTCTGTATGATGTGGTAATAATAAATCATATATAGAATACTGAGAAATACTGATTTCGCAGTTTCATACGGATAATAAGCCGCAAAACCGTATATTTGCAAAAAACAGTGATGCTTATGTAATGATGTATGGTCTTCCGTTTTTACGTAGATCCCCTATTTTGAATCGAAACAATATTTTTTTTGCTTGTCTGGGGAAAACAAAAAATCCCGATTTCGCTTGGAAATCAGGATTTTAATGTCTTTTGCTTTTCTTCAAAGTGGTGCCACCAGGAATCGAACCGGGGACACAAGGATTTTCAGTCCTTTGCTCTACCAACTGAGCTATGGCACCGTTATTTCTCGTTTGCGGTTGCAAAGGTACGCATTTTATTTTAATATGCAAACATTTTGCGTAAAAAAATACTTTATAATTTCATTTATATAAAATAATAGGTGGGATATGGGCTTTATAAGGTTTACAAATCTATGGTAAGTACCATATTTATAAGTGAAATATTTGTGAATATAAAAGATTATGAACTAGTAAATGAATAAAAAAAGTATTAATATTTTGTAGTGCAATATAATATTTATATCTTTGCGTGCGATATGGATGAAAGGTGGAGGGGCAATTAAGCTCCTCTTTTTTGTTCTTAAAATATTACCAATGATAGATAAAAACGTAGTAACCGGTATTGTATTACAGTGGCTGGAAGGTAAGGATTATTTTCTGGTGGACGTAACTGTCAGTCCTGATGACAAGATAGTAGTTGAAATAGACCATGCTGAAGGGGTTTGGATTGACGATTGTGTTGAATTGAGCAGATACATAGAATCAAATCTCAACAGGGATGAGGAAGACTATGAGTTGGAGGTAGGATCGGCTGGTATTGGGCAGCCTTTTAAAGTTCTCCAGCAATATGTCATTCATAAAGGAAAAGAAGTTGAGGTGTTGACAAATGATGGTAAAAAGTACAAGGGAGTACTTACAGATGTCGATGACTCAAAATTCACTCTTACAGTACAGACTAAAATTAAACCGGAAGGAAGTAAGCGCCCCAAATTGGTGGATCAGTTGATTACATTCACTTATGACGAAATAAAGTACACAAAATATTTAATTAGCTTCAAATAATATTATGGCCAAGAAAGAGGAAACTGTAAGCTTGATTGACACGTTTTCGGAGTTCAAGGAGCTGAAGAACATTGACCGCACCACGATGGTGGGAGTTTTGGAAGAATCGTTCCGTAGTGTTATTGCCAAAATGTTCGGTTCGGATGAGAATTATGATGTTATAGTTAATCCTGACAAGGGTGATTTTGAAATTTGGCGTAACCGTGAGGTAGTGGCTGACGAAGATTTCAATAACCCAAACAGACAAATTTCGCTTACAGAAGCAAGAAAAATAGATGCTTCTTATGAAGTGGGAGAAGAAGTTACGGATGAAGTCATTTTTGAAAAGTTCGGACGTAGAGCTATTTTGAATCTTAGACAGACCTTAGCTTCAAAAATACTTGAATTGGAAAAGGATAGTCTGTATAATAAATATATAGAACAGGTAGGAAAAGTAGTCAGTGCAGAAGTATATCAGATCTGGAAGAAAGAAATCCTTATGCTTGATGACGAAGGCAACGAGCTGCTTTTGCCAAAGACTGAACAGATACCTGGAGATTTCTATAGAAAAGGTGAAACAGCCCGTGCCGTTGTAGCAAGAGTTGATAATAGAAATAATAATCCAAAGATTATTTTGAGCCGTACTTCTCCAGTCTTCTTGCAGAGATTGTTCGAACAGGAAGTTCCTGAAATCAATGATGGTATCATTACTATCAAGAAGATTGCCCGAATTCCTGGTGAAAGAGCAAAAATTGCAGTGGAATCATATGATGAAAGAATAGATCCGGTTGGCGCATGTGTAGGAGTAAAAGGTTCCAGAATACACGGTATAGTACGTGAATTGCGTAATGAGAATATAGACGTTATTAACTATACATCAAATATACAGTTGTTTATTCAGCGTGCTTTAAGCCCTGCAAAGATATCTTCAATCGTAATGCATGAAGATGAAAAACGAGCAGAGGTTTATTTGAAGCCTGAAGAAGTATCTTTGGCCATAGGTAAGGGCGGTATGAATATTAAACTTGCCAGTATGCTTACTGAATATACCATTGATGTCTATCGTGAACTTGATGAAAATGCAATGGAGGATGATATTTATCTTGATGAATTTAAAGATGAAATTGACGAATGGGTTATCAATGCTATTAAGAGCATAGGTATCGATACAGCCAAAGGTGTATTGAACGCTCCGAGGGAAATGCTTATTGAAAAAGCTGACCTTGAGGAGAATACTGTAGATGATGTGTTGCGTATTTTGAAGGCGGAGTTTGAATAATAATGAACTTATAATAAAGAATGTGCAGGTTTTGCTTGTTCATTCTTTATTTTATTGAATGCCTGTTCTGCCTTAATTATTTTTTTTTAATCCTTAATTTAACTGATATGACGATAAGACTTAATAAAGTAGCAAGAGATTTGAATGTAGGGATAGCAACAGCTGTTGACTTCTTGCAGAAAAAAGGATACAGTGTAGAAGCTAATCCTAATACAAAAATTACAGAAGAACAGTATGCAGAACTGGTAAAAGAGTTCAATAAAGACAAGGATTTGAAGATTAAATCTGAGAAGATTATTCAAGAACGCCAGAATAAAGAGAAAAATAAGGCTTCGGTTTCTATCGACGACATCGCAGATGATGTAGTCAAAGCGGAGACTGTAGCAGCCGAAGAGGTGCGTCAAAAATTCAAACCGATAGGTAAGATTGATTTGGACAGCCTCAATAAAAGGAAAAGTAAGCCATCTATGCCGGAACCTACCAAGAACGAAGCTGGCAATAGTGTAGAGACTGAAAATATAGTTAAGGAGGAAGTTAAGGCGGAACCTGTAGTTGAAACTGTAAATAAAGAAGAACCGCAAGAACAGAAACCTGTAGTAATTGAAGAAAAAGAAACCAAACAGAAGGATGCTAATGCAGACGAAGTGACTAATAAGCCGATGGAAGAAAAAAAAGAAGAAGCTGAAAAATTAGTGAATGACCTGAAAAATGATGACGAGGTCTTTAAAATACGTCCTACAGAGTTTAAATCAAAGATTAATGTTGTCGGCCAGATAGACTTGGCTGCACTTAACCAGTCAACACGCCCTAAAAAGAAATCGAAAGAAGAAAAGCGTAAGGAAAGGGAAGAAAAGGATAAGATGCGTCAGGAACAGCGTAAGCAGATGAAAGATGCTATTATCAAGGAAATACGCAAGAGTGATGAGAAATCAGAAAAAGGCGGACAGGATGACGGGTCTAAGAAGAAGAAACGTAACAGAATAAATAAAGAACGTGTAGATATTTACAGCACTCAGGCTACTCAGCCTCACGGAGCTAATCCAAAAGGTGAGAAATCCGGAAAGAACCAGGGTGGAGGCAAGAATGCTGGTAAGGATAAATTCAAGAAACCTGTTGTTAAACAAGAAGTTAGTGATGAAGATGTTGCTAAACAGGTGAAGGAAACTCTTGCACGTCTTACAAATAAAGGTAAAAATAAAGCTGCTAAATACCGTAAGGAGAAACGTGAAAGTATCCAGAACCGTCAGATGGAGCAGGAAGAACTTGAAATGGAAGAGAGCAAAGTGCTTAAACTTACAGAGTTCGTTACTGCAAATGAGCTTGCCAATATGATGGATATATCTGTTACTCAGGTTATCTCTACATGTATGAGCGTTGGTATTATGGTTTCCATCAACCAGCGTCTTGATGCTGAGACTATTAATCTGGTGGCTGAAGAGTTCGGATACAAAACAGAATATGTAAGTGCAGAAGTAGCACAGGCTATTGAAGAAGAAGCCGATGCTGAAGAAGATCTGCAGCCACGTGCTCCAATCGTTACTGTGATGGGACACGTTGACCACGGTAAGACATCTTTGCTTGACTATATACGTAAGGCTAATGTAATTGCCGGTGAAGCAGGTGGTATCACTCAGCACATTGGTGCTTATAATGTGAAGTTGGATGACGGACGTCGTATCACATTCCTTGATACTCCGGGACATGAGGCATTTACTGCGATGCGTGCCCGTGGTGCTAAGGTTACTGACGTTGTAATCATTATCGTTGCTGCCGATGATAACGTGATGCCTCAGACTAAGGAAGCAATAAATCACGCTATGGCTGCCGGAGTACCTATCGTATTTGCAATCAATAAGGTGGATAAGCCTAATGCTAATCCTGACAAGATAAAAGAAGAACTTGCCAACATGAACTTCCTTGTTGAAGAATGGGGAGGAAAATACCAGTCGCAGGATATCTCTGCAAAGACAGGTCTTGGTGTTAAAGATTTGTTGGAAAAAGTATTGCTTGAAGCTGAAATGCTTGACCTTAAAGCAAATCCTAACCGTAAGGCAACAGGTTCTATCATTGAATCTTCTTTGGATAAGGGACGTGGATATGTAGCTACGGTTCTTGTGTCTAACGGTACATTGCATGTGGGTGATATCGTATTGGCAGGTACATCATACGGTAAGGTTAAGGCTATGTTCAACGAACGTAACCAGCGTATGAAAGAAGCAGGTCCTGCAGAACCAGTATTGATACTTGGTCTTAACGGTGCTCCTGCTGCAGGTGATACATTCCACGTATTTGATACAGACCAGGAAGCTCGTGAAATTGCCAATAAGCGTGAACAGCTGGCCCGTGAACAGGGATTGCGTACACAGAAGATGCTTACTCTTGATGAAGTTGGACGTCGTCTTGCATTGGGAGACTTCCATGAACTTAATATCATCGTTAAGGGTGACGTTGACGGTTCTGTAGAAGCATTGAGCGACTCACTTATCAAGTTGTCAACAGAACAGATACAGGTTAATGTTATACATAAGGGAGTTGGTCAGATCTCAGAATCAGACGTTTCATTGGCTGCTGCTTCCGATGCTATCATCGTTGGTTTCCAGGTACGTCCTTCAAGCAATGCTGCCAAACTTGCAGAACAGGAAGGTGTGGATATACGTAAGTATTCTATCATTTATGACGCTATCGAAGAAGTCAAGGCCGCAATGGAAGGTATGCTTGCTCCTACATTGAAAGAACAGGTTACTGCAACTATCGAAGTTCGCGAAGTGTTCAATATCAGCAAGGTTGGACAGGTTGCCGGAGCTATGGTCAAGACAGGTAAGGTTAAACGTACTGACAAGGCTCGCCTTATCCGCGATGGTATTGTAGTATTTACAGGTTCTATCAATGCCTTGAAACGCTTCAAGGATGATGTCAAGGAAGTAGGTACAAACTTCGAATGTGGTATCAGCCTCACTAACTGTAATGATATTAAAGTGGGTGACATTATCGAAACTTACGAAGAAGTAGAAGTAAAACAGACACTATAATAACAGTTTTTCAGAGTGAAAAGTGAGGAATGAAAAAGGCACTTCTGTCAGGTTCATTCTTCATTTTTCATTCTTTGTTTATAAACTCTCCATCTTTATTGTTTCAAAAAAAACATCTAAAGTAATGATTCTTGAAGCTTTGCCTTTTAATTTAAGTGTTTTGGATTGGATAATTATAGCCATTATAGCCCTTGGGGTGGTGTTTGGATTTATGAAGGGAGCGGTAAAACAGGCTGCTACCATAGTTGGACTCATAGCTGGATTGCTTCTGGCACGTGCTCTGTTCTCGCAATTGGGAGAGAAGTTGGCTGTAGAACTGGGGACAACGGTTTCAGTGGCACAAGTCATAGCTTTTTTTATGATCTGGATACTGGTTCCCGTAGTGTTTCTCATATTGGCTTCCATGCTTACCAAGGCTTTGGAGATAGTCCATCTCGGGATAGTAAACAGATTGTTGGGGGCGTTGCTAGGAGCGTTGAAATATGCCTTCATCGTAAGCCTTGCCATAAGCTTTTTAGAATATATTGACAGTAAAGATGAACTTATAAATCGAACAGTTAAGCAGTCTTCTTTGTTATATTATCCGGTAAAGGAACTTTCAGGTCTCTTTATACCGACATTAAAAAATGTGACAAATGAGATTATTCAAACAGATATAATATAATTACATATGCAAGAAGAACCTAATAAATATGTAAAGGAACTGACGCAGGAGAAATATAAATATGGTTTCACTACCGATGTTCATACAGATATAATAGAAAAAGGACTTAATGAGGATGTCGTTCGTCTGATTTCTGAAAAGAAGGGTGAACCTGAGTGGCTTCTTGAATTCCGCCTTAAGGCATACCGTCACTGGCTGACACTTGAGATGCCTACATGGGCACATCTTGACATTCCTGAGATTGATTATCAGGCAATATCATATTATGCCGATCCTACAAAGAAGAAAGAAGGACCAAAATCTATGGAAGAAGTCGATCCGGAACTCTTGAAAACATTCAATAAGCTTGGTATTCCATTGGAAGAGCAGATGGCATTGAGTGGTATGGCTGTAGATGCCGTAATGGACTCAGTGTCTGTCAAGACCACTTTCAAGGAAACACTTATGGAGAAGGGTATTATCTTCTGTTCCATGAGTGAGGCTGTAAGAGAGCATCCTGACTTGGTGAAGAAATATCTTGCCTCGGTTGTTGGCTATCGTGATAATTTCTTTGCGGCTCTTAATTCTGCTGTTTTCAGCGACGGGTCGTTCGTATATATTCCTAAGGGAGTACGTTGCCCTATGGAACTTTCAACATATTTCCGTATCAATGCTGCCAATACAGGTCAGTTTGAAAGGACACTGATTGTTGCCGATGATGACAGTTATGTTTCATACCTTGAAGGGTGTACTGCTCCTATGCGCGATGAAAACCAGTTGCATGCTGCAATTGTTGAAATCGTAGTAATGGATCGTGCTGAAGTGAAATACTCTACCGTACAGAACTGGTATCCTGGTGATGCCGAAGGAAAGGGTGGTGTCTATAACTTTGTAACAAAACGTGGTATCTGTAAAGGTAATGACAGCAAGCTTTCATGGACACAGGTTGAAACAGGTTCTGCCATCACATGGAAATATCCAAGCTGTATTCTTGCCGGTGATAATTCAACTGCCGAGTTCTATTCTGTAGCTGTAACAAACAATTACCAGCAGGCCGATACGGGAACTAAGATGATACACCTAGGAAAGAACACTCGTTCAACTATCGTAAGTAAAGGTATCAGTGCCGGAAAGAGCCAGAACTCATACCGTGGACTTGTACGTGTGGCAGAAAGAGCTGATAATGCGCGTAACTATAGCCAGTGTGACTCTCTGCTGCTTGGCAGCAAGTGCGGTGCACATACATTCCCATATATGGATGTACATAATGAAACTGCTATAGTAGAGCACGAAGCCACTACATCAAAGATTTCTGAAGACCAGTTGTTCTATTGTAACCAGCGAGGTATAACTACCGAGGATGCCATAGGACTTATTGTGAACGGATATGCAAAAGAAGTTATAAATAAGCTTCCTATGGAGTTTGCTGTTGAGGCTCAGAAGCTTCTGTCAGTATCGCTCGAAGGAAGTGTGGGATAATTTATTAGTTTTTAATATGACTAAAAACTAACAACTCAAAACTTATATACATATGTTAGAGATAAAAGACTTACATGCCAATATTAACGGCAAAGAGATATTGAAAGGTATTAACCTTACTGTAAAGCCGGGTGAGGTTCATGCCATAATGGGACCTAACGGCTCTGGTAAAAGTACATTGAGTAATGTGCTTGTCGGACATCCTGCATACGAAGTAACAAAAGGTTCTGTTACATTCCTTGGCAAAGACCTGCTTAGTCTTAAGCCTGAAGACCGCAGCCACGAAGGATTGTTCCTATCATTCCAGTATCCTGTAGAGATTCCTGGAGTAAGCATGGTAAACTTTATGCGTGCCGCAGTTAACGAGCAGCGTAAATACAAAGGTCTGCCTGCACTTACTGCAAGTGAATTCTTGAAACTGATGAGACAGAAACGTGAAATCGTTGAACTTGACAGCAAGCTTGCCAACCGTTCTGTAAACGAAGGATTCTCTGGTGGTGAAAAGAAACGTAACGAGATCTTCCAGATGGCAATGCTCGAACCAAAATTGAGCATCCTTGATGAAACAGACTCAGGTCTTGACATCGACGCTTTGCGTATCGTGGCAGAAGGTGTGAACAAGCTCAAGACTCCTGAAACAAGCTGTATCGTTATTACCCACTACCAGCGTCTGTTGGACTATATCAAACCAGACATCGTACACGTTCTTTACAAAGGACGTATCGTGAAGACTGCAGGTCCTGAACTTGCACTCGAACTCGAAGAGAAGGGTTATGACTGGATTAAGAAAGAATTGGGAGAGTAAAGAGACGAAAAAAACATGAAAGCAGAACAACAATATATAGACCTTTTCACCCAATGTGAAGCCATGATATGCCGCTACAGCTCAGATGTGCTTAACGCTCCGCGTGCCAAGGCATTTGCCGATTTTGAGGCAGCAGGATTTCCTTCACAGAAGGTTGAAAAGTACAAATATACGGATGTCGCAAAGTTCTTTGCACCGGACTACGGATTGAACCTTAACCGCCTGGAGATACCGGTAAATCCGTATGAAGTGTTCAAGTGCGATGTTCCTAATATGAGCACTTCGCTTTATTTCGTGGTTAACGATACATTCGATACACACGACAATCCTGCCGCACAGCTTCCAGCCGGAGTTCTTTTCGGAAGCCTGAAAGATGTGGCAAAGGAAAATCCTGAACTGGTGAAGAAATACTATTCACAGTTGGCTGACACATCTAAAGACAGTGTTACTGCATTCAACACAATGTTTGCACAGGATGGTGTGTTCATGTATGTTCCTAAGAATGTAGTATTGGATAGACCTATACAGTTGGTCAATATTCTTCGTGCAGATGTAAACTTCATGGTAAATCGCCGTGTAGTTATAGTCCTTGAAGACGGTGCACAGGCCAAACTGTTGGTTTGCGACCATGCAATGGACGATGTGAATTTCCTTTCAACACAGGTTGTGGAAATCTTTGTAGGCGAGAATGCCTATTTCGATTTGTACGAACTCGAGGAAACTCATAACTCTACTGTACGTTTCAGCAATTTGTATGTACATCAGGAAGCGAACAGCAATGTATTGCTTAACGGTATGACACTTCATAACGGAACGACACGTAATACATCAGAAGTAACCCTTGCAGGTAAGGGTGCAGAAATCACCCTTTGCGGAATGGCAATTGCCGACAAGAACGAGCAGGTAGATAACAATACATTCATCGATCATAAGGCTTCTGACTGTACAAGTACTGAACTCTTCAAGTATGTACTTGACGATCAGGCAGTAGGTGCATTTGCAGGTAAAGTACTTGTTCGTGAAGGTGCCCAGCGTACAAATTCACAGCAGACAAACAGTAATATATGTGCAACCCGCGAAGCACGTATGTTTACACAGCCACAGCTTGAGATTTATGCTGACGACGTGAAATGTTCTCACGGGGCTACCGTAGGACAGCTTGACGAAAACGCATTATTCTATATGCAGCAGCGTGGTATCAGCCTGAAGGAAGCACGTCTGTTGTTGATGTTTGCATTCGTCAATGAAGTTATCGACAAGATTCGTATGGAGGCACTAAAAGACCGTTTGCATCTTCTTGTTGAGAAACGATTCCGTGGCGAACTGAACAAGTGTCAGGGATGTGCGATATGTGGTTCAAATAAAAAAGAAACTAATTAATAATTAATAATGAAAAAATTAAAAACGGATGAGTGACATCTGGCTTAATTCTTAATAGGCTCTGTTGTCCGTCTGTTCTTCATTTTTAATTCTTAGTTTTTAATTCTTAATTAGCAAAAAATGTACGATATTCAGAAAATAAGAGAAGACTTCCCGATACTGTCAAGAACAGTATATGGCAAGCCGTTGATATACTTGGACAATGGTGCTACCACACAGAAACCTAAGTGTGTGGTAGATGCAATTGTCGATGAGTATTATTCTGTAAATGCCAATGTACACCGCGGTGTTCATTTCCTTTCACAGCAGGCAACAAATTTGCATGAGGCATCGCGCGAAACTGTGCGTAAGTTTATAAATGCACGCAGCACATCGGAGATAATCTTTACTCGAGGAACAACCGAGAGTATAAATCTCGTAGCTTCATCTTTCACTGATGCCTTCATGAAGGAAGGAGATGAAGTTATAGTTTCGGTTATGGAGCATCACAGCAACATTGTTTCATGGCAGATTCAGGCACTCCGTAAGGGAATTGTTCTGAAAGTTATTCCTATGAACGACCGTGGCGAATTGCTGATTGATGAGTACGAAAAACTGTTTACTCCACGTACAAAGCTTGTTTCCGTAGCCCATGTTTCAAATGTTCTCGGAACAATAAATCCGGTGAAGCAGATTGCTTCAATAGCTCATGCACACAATGTTCCGGTATTGATAGACGGAGCACAGGGTATTCCACACATGAAGGTGGATGTACAGGATATTGATGCCGATTTCTATGTGTTCAGTGCACATAAGATTTATGGTCCTACTGGTATAGGAGTACTTTACGGCAAGGAAGATCTTCTTGACAAGATGCCTCCTTATCAGGGTGGTGGAGAGATGATAAAGAATGTAAGTTTCGAAGGAACAACATTCAATGAACTGCCTTTCAAGTTCGAAGCCGGAACGCCTGATTATGTAGGTTCTACTGCAATGGCAAAAGCGTTGGATTATGTATCTGCCATAGGAATTGATAATATTGCAGCTCATGAACATGAACTTACTGTGTATGCCATGCAGCGTATGAAAGAAATCCCTGGTATGCGTATCTTTGGTGAGGCGGAACATAAGGGAGGAGTTATTTCATTCCTTGTTGGAGATATCCATCATTTCGATATGGGAACATTGCTCGACCGCCTTGGAATAGCAGTCCGCACCGGGCATCATTGTGCCGAACCTCTTATGCGTCGTTTGGGAATAGAGGGAACAGTGCGAGCTTCATTCGGATTATACAACACTAAAGAAGAAGTCGATGCTCTTGTTGCCGGAATAGAAAGGGTAAGCAAGATGTTTGGATAAATGTATTAGTCATAATATGTCAAATGGCGTTTAAACAGCTTTTAAATACTGTTTAAACGCCATTTAAATTATATGGATATTGGATTAAAATCCAAGTCTCTTGAATTCACTTTCGAAATTAGGAGTGAAAACCTCTTTTCCCATGTTTGCCTTAATTTCCTCTATACTCCAGAATCTGCCTCCATCCAGTTCTTCTGAAGGATGTATTTCTCCGTCATATACAGTCTTGTGGGCAAAAACAAGTTCCTTCTCGCGTGATGACTCAAACACGTAGTGAGTAAGAAGTTCAGGATTGAAATCCTCTATTCCGAGCTCTTCCCTTACTTCGCGTTTCAAAGCCATTTCCACACTTTCTCCCAAATCGATATGACCACCAACGGCAGTATCCCATTTTCCCGGCTGTATGTCCTTCCATTCCGGACGTTTCTGTAGATACAGTTCTCCTCGGCTGTTGAAAACATGCAGATGTACCACCGGATGCAGCAGCTTGCTACCACTGTGACACTCACCTCTTGTGGCTGCAGACAGAATGTTTCCATCCTCATCTACTATAGGGAACATTTCTTCGCTATTATCTTTCATATTCCTAATATCTAAAAACTAACAACTAAGAACTAATGACACTGTTACGGAATCAGTAGCGACGAATCACCATAACTCAGGAAACGGAAATCGTGCGACAATGCATAGTCGTAAATCTTTCTCCAGTCGCCTTTCACGAATGCCGAAACCAGGAGTAGCAGAGTGCTTTGTGGCTGGTGGAAGTTTGTAACTATGCGTTTCACAATCTTGTATTCATATCCAGGAGCGATGATTATCTGAGTGCTTGTATGCAGCGCATCCAGATGATTTCTCTCCATATAGTCGAGGATATTTTGCAGAGCCTGAATAGGAGTAATGTTGGTCTCGTTTTCGTATGGCATCCATTGCTTAACATGCAGTTCTTCCTGCGATGCTTCAGGTCTAGACTCTAGGATAACTCCTATATAATACAGACTTTCAATAGTTCTTACTGATGTAGTTCCCACGGCAGTGGTCTCACCGCCATGTTTCAGAAGTTTCTCAATTGTCAGTCTGTTTACGGAGATATATTCCGTGTGCATATCGTGTCCTGCTATTTCCTCACTCTTAACTGGGCGGAAAGTACCGGCTCCCACGTGCAGAGTCACTTCTTCCAGGTCAACTCTCTTGTTTCTCAGTGTGTCAAGCACTCTCTCTGTGAAATGCAATCCAGCTGTTGGCGCAGCTACAGAACCTTTTATCTTTGAATACACAGTCTGGTAAGTCTCCTTGTCGCTTTCCTGTGTCTCGCGGTTCAGGTATGGAGGGATAGGAAGTTCTCCGAACACTTCAAGGATATCAGCAAAAGTCACTTCGCTGTTATCCCAACTGAAGTCTATCCAGTGGCTTGTTCCGTGACATTCACCGCGAGTGGCAGTCAGTGTCAGAGGTTTGCCCTTCACTGTCATTTCTCTGTGCAGCGGACCTTCTTTCCATTTCTTCAGATTACCCACCATGCAGAGCCATGCCGAGTGTTCTGTTTGCTGGAAGTTCAGCACGTAATCGTTTGGCTTTATTGGTTCAAGACAGAATATTTCTATCAGTGCGCCTGTCTCTTTTCTGAAGTGCAGTCTTGCCTGAATAACCTTTGTATTGTTGAAAATCATCAGTGAGCCCGGTTCGATATATTCCGGCAGTGAAGTGAAGACTCTTTCCTCAATTTCGCCGTGATTGTAAACCAGTAGTTTGGAACTGTCGCGTTCTTTCAGCGGGAATTTTGCTATTCTTTCGTCCGGAAGTGGATAGTTGTAATCGCTTATCTTTATGTGTTTTGTTTCTTCCATCTGTGTAGTTTGTTCAATATTTTCTGCAAAAGTATAAAAAACTTTCGTATCTGCTTAAAAGTAACTACTTTTGCTTGAACTATAATACTGAAAGAATATGAAAATAGGAGATAAAGTGCGTTTCCTCAGCGAAGTGGGAGGCGGCATCGTAAGAGGTTTTCAAGGCAAGGATATAGCCTTGGTAGAAGGAGAAGACGGTTTCGAAATTCCTATGTTGATTAAGGAATGTGTTGTTATTCAAACCGATGATTATAATATTCCAATGAAGTCAGTTTCAAAACCTCAGCAGGCGCCTGTAGAGGATGAAGAAGAGGAAGAAGATGACAGACCGATCACGTATCGTGCGCCTGAAATCAGAGGAAACGATGTGCTTAATGTATATCTGGCTTTTGTTCCGCATGATATAAAGGCTATCACAACTACCGGTTTCGATGCATACCTTGTGAACGACAGTAACTATTTCATCGATTATATTTATCTTTCTGCCGAAGGAAAGAGCTGGACATTGAGAAGTCGTGGTACTGTCAAGCCTAATATGAAACAGGCGCTTGAGGAATTCGACAAGAAAGACCTTAACGAGATGGAGCACGTCGCTGTACAGATTATTGCATATAAAGACGACCGTACTTTCCTGCTCAAAAATGCGGTTTCTACAGAAATAAGAATTGATACTGTGAAGTTCTATAAGCTGCATACATTTCAGGAAAATGAGTTCTTCAACGAACCGGCATTGATTTATGATGTTGTGAAAGACGATGAAGAAGCAAAACAGGTATATGTTAATGCCGATGATATAAAGAATGCCATCCTGTCAAAAGGAGAAGAAAACAACGTCCCAAAGAAAGTATTGCGCAAGGAAGAGAAGAAAATCAAAAACGGAATTATTGAAATAGATCTTCATATAGATGCACTTCTAGATGATACAACAGGTATGGGTAATGCGGAAATGCTGAATTATCAGCTTGATGTATTCCGCAAGACTATGGAGGAATACAAGAGAAATACCGGACAGAAGATAGTGTTCATCCACGGAAAGGGCGACGGCGTTCTGCGCAAGGCGTTGCTTGAAGAGCTTAAACGTAAGTACAGAACATGCCTAAGTCAGGATGCTTCGTTCCGCGAATATGGCTATGGGGCTACGATGGTGATAATTAAATAATAGTTGTTAGTTCTTGTTTTTTAGTTGTTAGTATTTTAAGAACTTGTAAACTCAAATTTATGAAAACTCTTAAAGATATGCTTTCGCACGACCGCTTCGCTGCTGAGGCGGGCGTGGAACTGCTTGAAGTACGCGAAGGTTATGCCAAGGCACGCATGCTAGTGACGGACAAGCACCTAAATGGTGGAGGAGTGTGTCAGGGAGGAGCCTTGTTCACACTTGCCGACTTGGCTTTTGCGGCAGTGGCAAACAGTCGCAATCTGCTTACTCTTTCGCTTAACGCCAATATCACTTTTCTGCGTGCTGTAAGCAGCGGATATGTATATGCTGAGGCTGTGGAGACATTCAATCATGCCAAGGTACCTTTCATCGAAGTGCGTATAACCGATGAGGAAGGTTGTCCGGTTGCTGTATTCACAAGCTCCGGCTACAGGAAAAAGACTGAACTAAATCTGGAAAGTTTGATGTAATGAATAATCGTTATGAAGAAAGATTGGGTACGGACAGAATGTTACCTTTGGTGTTCCGTATGGCACTGCCTGCCGTAGCTGCCCAGTTTGTAAATCTACTTTATAATATAGTTGACAGAATTTATATAGGACACATCCCCGGTATAGGAACAGAGGCTCTTGCCGGGGTAGGTGTCACTACCTCGATAGTAATACTCATATCATCGTTTTCGTCTATAGTAGGTGCCGGCGGTGCTCCTCTTGCAGCCATGGCTTTAGGTCAGGGCGACCGAGAGAGGGCCGGACGCATATTGGGAAACGGTTTTATGATGCTTATTCTTTTCACTATCATCACATCGCTGATAGCTTACATCTTCATGGAACCTATTCTTCTACTCACCGGAGCATCCGAAAGGACACTGCCGTTTGCAGAAGATTATCTTTCTGTCTATTTGCTTGGTACGCTATTCGTAGAGATATCCACAGGCCTTACTACATTTATAAACTCACAGGGAAGACCTGCCATAGCAATGTGGTCGGTAGTGATAGGTGCATTACTGAATATCATTCTTGACCCTATATTCATTTTCACTCTTGATATGGGGGTAAAGGGAGCTGCTATAGCGACAGTCCTTTCGCAAGCTGTGAGTGCCATCTGGGTGTTGCGTTTCCTTACTTCACGTTCGGCATCACTTCCGCTTGAACGAAGGTATATGAGACTTCAGAAGAAGATTGTCCTTTCTGTTGTCGCTCTTGGCGTATCACCTTTTATTATGGCTAGTACTGAGAGTCTTGTAGGTTTTGTATTAAACGGAAGTCTGAAACATTTTGGTGATATCTATGTCAGTGCACTTGCCATAATGCAGAGTGCCATGCAGTTTGCCAGTGTTCCGCTTGTAGGGTTTGCTCAGGGATTTATCCCGGTTGTGAGCTATAACTACGGTCATGCCAACAAAGACCGTGTGAAGCAATGTTTCAGGATAGTTGTAACATTCATGTTCGGTTTCAACTTTCTGCTGATACTCTTTATGATACTATGCCCTCACCTGGTGGCATCTGTATTTACAGAAGATGAGGTTCTGATAGAAACAGTGTCGCATATCATGCCTCTGTTCCTTGCCGGAATGTCTATTTTCGGTCTGCAGCGTGCATGTCAGAACATGTTCGTAGCTTTGGGGCAGGCTAAGATTTCCATTTTCATAGCCTTGTTGAGAAAGGTTATCCTTCTCGTTCCTTTAGCCTTGATATTGCCTCATTTCTGGGGAGTGGAAGGAATATTCGCTGCCGAAGCGATTTCGGATGCGACGGCTGCTGTGTGCTGTACTGCCTTGTTTGCATGGCAGTTCCCAAAGATATTATCTCGTATAAAAGGATAATTGTAGAAGTTCTTAAAGATAATTGGCGTAACACGTATGTGTTATACCAATTGAAACGATTTTTTTATAAAGTCTTTTCAAATCCTTTTCAAAAGCTTTTCAACATCGGCACGAATTTTGGCATATAGCGGTGAATTCTTGTAGTTGACATTTTTGTGTATCACCACTTCCACACCAATTTGTGAACGTTGATAGTTCGTCAGTTCGTTATGAAGCTGTAGGCTATGTAGGGCAAGGTCATGGATTTGTTGTTCACGCTCTCTCCTTAGTACTGTACATACAGGAATAAGAAGGCGGAGAACAACGTTGTCCATTATATGATGTCCCTGTATAAACATATATGTGCTGTCGGAAGTTACTCCAAGTGTGGGTAACTCTCTTTTTAAATCTTCTATTTCCTGTCTGGCTTCAGGATGCCTGCGTTCAAGATCGTGAAGCTTTTTCTCCACTTTTTTTGCCATATGTTCAAGGCTGCGTTCAGGATAGCGTGTACTTACCTGATCCAGTTTTACGTAAGAACAGAAATCAAGTAGTGAGAATTCGGCAAGAATATGTCTTCTGTAAAACCATACCGACCATATAAAAAGAGGCCATGCTATCTCAGAGTATGCCTTCATGAATGCAGGAAAATCTATCAGCTTATGGTCGTTCAGTGTAGCTGTTACGCATACATCATGCAGACCTTCGGCATAGCAGTGGAAATTCTCTATGGCATAGGCATATGTCTGCAGTACATACGGACATTCTATCATGTAGCGCGATGTGTTGGTACGTCCTTGCAGGAGGTAGTCGTAGTCACTATCTACGCAGGCAATCATGTTTTCACCAAGTTGTTTTCCCAACTGGTTCATTAGTACGGTTTTTTTCCCCTTGGCAAGCGAGCTTTGTGATGGAAGCATGACTTCGAAATAAACCTTGTCGTTTTCATACTCAGAGAGCAGGGCACGCCAGAACGATATGTCGTCATAGCTCTCCACATACGCCACAATCTTCCTTTTTGCATGTTTCGGCTTCAGATTGTTGGCCGCACCTATATATAATGATGAAAGGTTTTCCGTAAGTCGTTTTCCCATAGCCCCTGTTTTTTAATTAGTAGTAATGTCGCTCACTTCGGTCACTGCATCTACCCATCCGTTCATGATGAGTGCCGGAGAATGTGTTGTCAGGATAATCTGGACGTTAGGATTAAGGCTTCTGATGAGTGTTATAAGTCTTTGCTGCCATTCGATGTGGAGCGAAATCTCAGGTTCGTCCATGAACAGTGCGCAGTGTGCGTTGTCCTGCACAAGTACTGTCAGCAGGATGACCAGCATCTGTTTTTCTCCGGACGAAAGTTTGTAAGGGGTCAGGATATCTCCATCCTGTTCGAAAAGAATTTCATTGCTTCTGCGGTTTATCTTCTTTCCTGTCTCGGCAAACAGTTCGTCTATCAGGTCCTGGAATTTTGTTTTGGGCTTTGAAATCTCGGCTGCCATCATCTGCTTTTCAGGATCTCCGCTTGTCAGGAGTTCAATAATTCTGTTGCCGATGTTTACCTGATAGTCCAGGTAGCGTCTTTGTAGCTGGTATAGTTGCCAGTCTAATTCCGTACGTACATCCTGGTCGCCAATCTTTTTCAGCAGTCCGAAATCTATTAGCGGACGGTCGAAACTGCGGATAACGTCGAAAGGTATAAAATCTGCATCCTCCGGACTGAATGTGAATGTCACTATATCCTTTATCCCGTTTGTGAGCTGTACTTCATTGTTCTCGTTCAGTCTTCTCACGGAACTGTTTAGTATGGAACTTTTTCCAATACCGTTCACTCCACTAAGGATATTGACATCTTTTCTCAAATCCCATGCAATGTCTTTTCTGCCCCAGAGGCCTTTTATGACAATACGCTTTATGAACTCGGCTTGTTTCTTCATTTCTTTGTCTTTTATCGTTCTTATCCAACAAATTTAATCAATCTCTTTGAATTAATCAACCGTCATCTGCCAATTTTTCAAATATCTTGTAACTTTGCACAACAAAATAATTTTAAGGTATAAAAGATATGAAGAGTTCTAATCTTAAAGCCCATCTGGCTCTTTTGTTCGCTGCCAGTATGTGGGGACTTATGGCACCTATAGGTAAGGCTGCTATGGAGGCCGGTATTTCCGGACTGGCACTTGCCAATATGCGTATGATAGGTGGTGCGGTATGTTTCTGGATAACATCATTGTTTGTCAGGAAAGAAGAAGTTCCGCCCCGCGATCTTATGTTATTGTTTTTTGCGTCAATGCTTGGTATCGTATGCAATCAGGGATGTTACACTTTCGGTTTGTCGCTTACCTCTCCGGTGGATGCTTCCATCATGACTACCACTATGCCTATCGTGACAATGATACTGGCTGCCATCTTCCTTAAAGAGCCTGTAACTCCGCTTAAAGTCGGTGGTATTCTTTTAGGATCTGTCGGTGCTTTGGCTCTTATCCTCAGTAATGCCGGTGGCAGCGAGAAGGAGGGAAGTGTGTTGGGCGATGTATTGTGTGTAACTGCACAGATAAGCTTTGCTTGCTATCTTACAATATTCAAGAAACTTATATCCAAATACAGTGTGTTTACTCTGATGAAATGGATGTTCAGCTATGCAGCAATATGTTTTATTCCTTTTTCATACAGGGATTTCTCGGAGATGCAGTTTGCCGAGATACCAATGGAGGTATGGATGCAGATAGGATATGTGATACTTTTCGGAACATATTTTGCATATATTCTTATGCTTGTAGGCCAGAAGACACTTCGTCCTACTGTGGTCAGCATGTATAACTATATGCAGCCGGTAGTAGGCTCTAGCGTGGCAATACTGATGGGTATGTCATCGTTCGGATGGGTAAAGGCAATTGCTGCAATATCAATTTTTGCAGGTGTATATCTTGTCACTCAGAGTAAGTCGCGCGCTGAAATGCTAAAGGAAGAATCTTCATCTAAATAATAAGAATCGGTTAATGAAGGAAAAGTCGAATATAGTGTCTCCGGTGCTTTATCTTCAGCATCATTATGAATTGCTTAAGGCGGAATATGAGTATGAAAAAGAACAGTTCCGTCAGCAGACGGAAGTGATGGGTATAGGGCGTAAGGTGAAGCGTGGTATGTGCTGGTATCCTATATCTGTGGGAAGAAGTTACTATAATGCTCTCAATCAGTTTGTGGTGGAGATATTCCGTACTGAGGACAAGGAGATAGAGCACCTTTTTGAGTATGGCCGTCCTGTATGTTTCTTTACTCAGGATGCCGGCGGGCGACTGACATATATGAATTTCGTTGCAACGGTGAATTATGTGGACGAAGACCGTATGGTAGTGATACTTCCCGGACCGGATGCCATGATCGCCTTGCAGAGATATGACGTGCTTGGAGTGCAGCTGTATTTTGACGAGACTTCCTACCGTCTGATGTTTGAAGCATTGAACCGCGTGATAGGTGCAAAGAACAACCGTCTTGCCGAGTTGCGTGATATCTTCCACGGACAGCAGCCTGTATCGGAGTTTTCTTTCAGTCCTATCAGATTTCCGTGGCTTAACCGCACTCAGGAAGAGGCTGTCAACAAGGTACTTCATGCCAAGGATGTGGCTATTGTACACGGGCCTCCGGGAACAGGAAAAACTACAACTCTTGTAGAAGCTATATACGAAACGCTTCACCGTGAAAACCAGGTGATGGTATGTGCGCAGAGTAATATGGCTGTCGATTGGATAAGCGAAAAGCTTGTCGATAGGGGTGTAAGTGTATTAAGAATAGGAAATCCTTCGCGTGTGAATGACAAGATGCTTTCGTTTACATACGAAAGGAAATTTGAATCGCATCCGGATTATTCACAGCTGTGGAGCATAAGAAAGGCTATCCGTGAATTGTATTCAGTAAACCGTAAAGGTGCCGACAGGGAGAGCATCAGACTGAAGATTAATTCTCTGAAAGACCGTGCCACTGAGTTGGAGATAAGGATAAACGAATCATTATTTGCCGAGGCGAGAGTCATATCCTGTACATTGGTGAGCAGTGCGAACCGTGTACTTATTGGTCATAAGTTCGGTACATTGTTTATTGATGAGGCTGCCCAGGCATTGGAGGCTGCATGCTGGATTCCTATTGCCAAGGCTGACCGTGTGATATTGGCGGGCGATCATTGCCAGCTTCCTCCTACAGTGAAAAGCCCTGTGGCATTACGTGGAGGATTGGGACATACACTGATGCAAAGCATAGTGGCAAATAAGCCGCAGGCTGTCTCTCTTCTGAAGGTGCAGTACAGAATGAACAATGAGATAATGCGTTTCTCTTCCGACTGGTTCTATGGCGGAATGTTGCAGTCGGCTCCCGAAGTGAAATATCGCAGTATCCTTGATTTCGATACCCCGATAGAATGGGTAAATACTGAGGGTATGAACTGCAACGAAGAGTTTATAGGCGAGAATTATGGCCGTATAAACAAGCAGGAGGCTGAACTTTCTGTAGGCAAACTGAAGGAGTATATAGAAAAGATAGGCCGCGAACGCTTCCTTGACGAGCGTATAGATGTGGGGGTGATTTCCCCATACAAGGCACAGGTGCAGTATCTCCGTCAGCTGATACGCAAGGATGCATGGTTCAAGCCGTATCGTCAGTTTATTACTGTCAATACCGTAGATGGTTTTCAGGGACAGGAGCGTGATGTAATACTCATAAGTCTTGTAAGAGCCAATGAGGAAGGACAGATTGGCTTCCTCAATGACTTGCGACGAATGAATGTGGCGATAACACGTGCAAGGATGAAACTAATCATTTTGGGAGATGTTGCAACACTGACGAAACATCCTTTCTATAAGAAACTTAACGAGTATATAGAGAGTTTAGTTTGACATATTGTATAAATCGTTAATTATTAACTTGATATAATATTTGCAGAACCTAATGGTTATAAGTCGAAAACGGTGTTTTCACTTTGTAATTCATTAGGTTTTTCGTATATTTGTTGTAATCAGGTAGGTTTTATTTGACTATCAACAGATTGAATAAAACTCGCACGAGAACGGGCAATGGATAAGAAAAAGCCGGACTGTTCCGAACTGCCATATTTCTCATGCTTTCAAATAACTCTTTATCTCACCTGCAAAGATAACATTTCTTTCTGAAAAGGCCATATAAACGGCTGCAATCTTACGGAATAAAAACATATCGGGAAAAACGAGCATACCGTAGCCGAGTCCCCATAACCACAGGCAAAGGTAATTCGTGTTCTTCCCGTACAAGCAAGGCCAAGCCCTTCGGGTTCGTGGAAAAAATCATCCTCGCCCCGGAGGGCTTGCGGTATTTTTTCCCGAAGCCTTGCATGTACGGAACACGACCTTTTTAGGCCTGTAGTTATGGGAACTCCGGCCCCAGAAGCCGGACTAACAAAAAATCAAATGTTATGTTACAGGCAACAAAGAACAGGTACACGGTGGAAACACTCAAGCCACTGAACATTCTGTACGATCATGAACACTGGCTGACACAGCAGGACGTGGATATGGCCAACGGCTATGTGGAACTGATAGAAAGGACACGCTCGGAAAAGACTCCACAGATAGGTGACAGACTCATCTATGTGGACAGATACGGGAAATATTACAGCAATGCCCTTATTGAAAACAATGATGAAGAGAGCGGTCGGATTTCCATCTGTGAAGAACCTTATATTCCCTTTGTATGGGAGCAGGACGCCAATATCCGGCTGAGCGTCAGCGGAGGGGCCTTCCACCATATTGACCCCAAGCAATTGAAATTCGTCAGATGGACGGAAGGTGCATTCAAGGACTGGGGAAACTGCGGAGCGTGTGCCAACGGTGCCGTCACATTCACGGCAAAAGTACCGTTATGGTCCTATTCCGAACCTGATCCGCTCTACGGTGATTTCACCACGGCAACATGGAGACAGTATTATTTGACCAAGGGCATGATCCAACATATCTATCAATAAGCGCAAAAGATGATTCTCGTCCAAAGACTTGATTATATCTTTTATATTTTTACCACTCTTCTTGCAGGAAAGTGCATACATAGTCATCATATTGAAAACACTTTGCTTAACACCATCTCCATTACGGTAGCAAACAGCCAGAGCATCATAAGCTTCAATCTCTCCCAGTCTTGCTTGCTGAATGAGTTTTTCAATTTTAGGATTAGGGACATTTACATCTTGAGATATAGGGTAATGCTCAATATCCATATGTTCCTCACACGATGTACTACATAACAATACTAAGGCACAACATAGTATAAAAAAAATCTTTTGCATAATATTGGGCATTTAATATGAACTATTTTATGGCTTCATCGTCAAAGAAATGTTCATTTGCTTTCTCTGCACTAAAATCCGGTTTCGCCATGCAACAATAAAGACGCTCACGGCTTCTATTTACTCGGTCTGTCATTATCTGAGTCCCGGCAGATGTAGTTTGGAAAGATATGGTATTGGTTATAGAAATAGAGGCTGCCACTTTTTCCACATCCTGATTGGCTCCGATATAAGCAAACACCCATCCTTTCCCTTTTAATTCATCCACTAATGACTTGATTGCTTTACTATTGTACTCACGTGAGGCATTTTCATATCCATCGATAACAACTGTTACAAGGACACGATCATCCTCACCAACTTTAGAACGAATTACATTGAAAGACATCCCCATAGCATCGTACAAAGCAGTACAACAATCAGGGTGATAGGTTTCTGATGTTAACTCTTTAACCTCCTTAGCTGGCACACAATCATATACAGTCTTAACATCATCATTGAATGTTACGAGTGATACAAAATGTTCCTGATTCTCATTCTTTTTTTCAGCAGAACGAATGGTTTGTACCGTTTCATTAACACTGTCAATAGCCTCTTTCTTGATGCTTTGCATCGAACCACTCTCGTCGAGAATGATAAGATTAAAAACTCTTGTTTTGTAAGCATTCAGTAAACCCCGTATGATTAGAACTGGTAAAGCCGGCATAGATTGTCTATTAAAAATTTCGACTTGTCTCTGAAAATGTTGAAG
>NZ_JAOQJJ010000030.1:0-28904 GCF_025567135.1 Bacteroides cellulolyticus | reverse complement strand
TCCGTTAGGATGTGTTTTGTCTCTGTTCAGGATACCGTTTTATCTTTAAAATTGACGGTTTATTCTTACTTTTCATCACATCATTTATATAATGTGACGCTTGTACTACATTCTGTTTGTTTATTTAAAATCTTTCAAAGAACTTATCGTTTAGCAACCGTATCATTTTCGATTGCGGGTGCAAAGGTACGCACTTTTTTTATTCCTGCAATACTTTGTACAACTTTTTTTTCAAAAAAATTACAAGAATACAGATAACTCTTTGTTAATCAATGAAAAAATAAAGAATATTTTTTTCAATACTGTTACAATAATTGAAAATAACACTAAATATTATACATTATTTATATAAAGGGATTCACTTTTATGTGATGATGTAACAAATATGACTTCGAATAAAACCAAAAAGAAAACAGAAAATAAATAAAACAGCCATTACCCTCTTACCAACAAAAGATAAAATCAATTTATCTCCACACGGACGTGTGGAGTACTCGACACGAACGTGTGGAGATCTCCGCACGGCCGTGTCGAGATCTTGACACGAGCGTGTGGAGGTAAACTTATTTTATCGTAATAACCGAAGATTCCCCATGTGAACCGAATTGCGGCGCATAAACTGATATGACAGATACCGGACCTGAAACATATTTCCCTGAACGTGCCACATATGCGTCATAACGTATAGTATAGGAACCTTTTCGCATACGGTCGATGAAAAATTCTACAGACGCATCTTTATTTACGCGATAGAATGAAAGCCCTTCTGCCCAAGAATAAGAAGAGAGCTGGGATGCAACCTCAAGACATGAAGGTTTCTCGTCCTTTATCCGTACAAAATCCATATCACGGTCGGCACTTACCGTTATGCATACTGTAACCTTATCGCCCACAGACAAAACGGAAGACGATGAAACTTCTTTTCCATCGCATATATACTTGCGTTCTATTCTCAAGCCTTCACCATTGTATGCTTTCACTTTGTCGATACTTTCAAGACATTGTGAACAGACAGAAGCCCATCCGGCACCTGTACCTTTTCTTGAGAATTCAATATTTTCTGTTTTCCTGATATCAGAATCATGCAATGAAACCGAAACCTGTCCTATCGCGTCATCCGGTGTGGTATAAGTTTTACCCGCAAACTCCGCTGTAATAGCGGAGCCTGAATCAAGCACATCACTTCCACTTGCCAGAAACGCATAAATGGCATTTACAGATGCAACCGGAGTATCCCAAACCTGTACCTGCTTCTGCTTCAGCAACCACAGACGCATATCGTCAAGCAAAGTTTCTTTATTATCTCCCAAACGCATGATGGCTTCCATTGCAGACACATGAACCGGTATTCTGTAATCGAACGAAGAATATCCGGCCTTGTATGTATCAAAATATGAACCCATCTCATCATTGCTTACCATATATTCCATAACAGACTGTAGAAGAACCTTCGCTTCGTCTTTATTTCCTGCCGCATCCATAACTGTGGCCAATACCGATTTTTCATTTATGTCGAGCGATGCAGACTTTCCAACAAAATAGTCAATGAAATAATTGTTTATCCTGGTATCTGCAGAAGCTGCAGCCTCATCGTCTATGGCACATATATACAGATAGCTCATAATCATATTCTGAGGCACGTAAGCGTTCTTGTTTTCAAGCATACTGTCATGACATTTGGCAGCTTCGGAAGCCAGATATCCAAGAGCTTTCTTATACATATCGTTCATCTGATAATTGAATGATACTCCCAAAACCTTGAGTCTGGCCAAAGATTCCATTATCCGAAGAGTGATGTAAGAACTTGAAGTCATCCCCTTGAACCATGGCCACGAACCGTCAGACAACTGTAACTTGGCAAGACTGACAACAGCTGTAGAGAGTCTGTCATTCATTGCGTTTACATCGAAAAGCATCGCAATACGCTGTTTTTTCGAAGCGTCATCTTCAGCATCAGCCAACCATGGGGTTTCTTCGATGATGATATTTTTAAGTTGTTCATTCTTTGACAGTTCCGACCATAAATCCTTTTCATTTTTTCCCTGTGCCATCCATGAATCGAACACTTGCCTGATTTTAGGATTGGATTTCACAATATGCAAAGACAATGAATTGGCATAAAGAGCCGTAGCCCACGACATTGCATCATCAGACGAAGGTGTGCCAAGCACAGGCAAGGCCTGAATGACATACCACTGTGGATTTGCTGTCATTTCTATGGTCAGTTTCCTGTTTGTAGCAGTATTGCTACCACCGTTGAACAAGCCACCCGTAGAAACTGTTTTGGTTTCATCGCCTCTCAACTGAACTGGAATATTCTCTACAATTATCTGTTTGTCAGACAATACCGGAAGGTAATGACGCTCGCCGTCGCTGAATTCGCCAGCCTCAGCCATGACAGTACAAACCAGAACATCCACACCTTCGGAAACCTTATAGTTAAATGTCACAACTCCTGTTTCCCCTTCACGTACACTAAAAGCATCTGTCTTGGTATAGACAACCTGTCCGTTGACCGGATTGGAAAGAGTCATAGTGACTTTTCCGCTGATATCCTCATCGGACATATTGATGAGAGATGATGAAATGGACGATTCATCACCTACCCTGACAAAGCGAGGCATATTAGGCTGCACCATAAATGGCTTGGAAGTGGTAAACGACGCCTTAATAAATCCGTAATCCATATTCTGCGTATGTACAAAACCATTGAAAGTCCATTCGGTCAATGCATCAGGCATTACGAACGACATAGTAACTGTTCCGGCAGAATCTGTACGCAGATGCGGGTAGTAGAAAGCTGTCTCGGAGAAATTCTCACGAAGTGCATGAGATACATTTCCGTTACTCATGTTTACACCCTCAACTACAGATTCAACTACAGAAGATTCTTCATAAGACTGCAATACTTCCTCATCTGAAACTTTTCTGTTAAAACTCCGATCCATCATATCGGATGACGCTTGATTTTTCAATAATATATTACCAGCAGCCGGTGCTTTGGCTATAATCATTCCGCGCGAACCATAATATCCCCATGAGAAAGGTATAAACTGTGTAAATCCGTCACCATAGATAAGGTCGATTCCATTGCTGCCGTTTACATAAGCGTAAGCCACACACATATAAGGATTGTCATACACATTCAGACTCTGCATCCATACACGCGGTATCTTTCTTCCAAAATACAATCCGAAATGCCAACCGTGGGAATAAAGTTCGTCAAGAGAAGCATCGTAAGCAGACGCCAACATAGAAGCATTGACGGGCTCCCCGTCTTTATTCTTTACAGTTAGCTTCCATTCCTCCTTCTGTCCTGGAACAAGCTTGTCTCTGAATGTTTCCCATGATACGTTGAGTTTCTTCTCAGGTTCAGGCTTTACAAGACTTACCACCTTCTTGTACAACACACCCTGACGCATAAAAGAGAAACATACAGTTATACCGTCACCATATTCTTCCTTATATCTGTAGCTGAACTTCTGTATTGAATTAGAGAATGTCATCCTACGGCTTTCAAGTCTTTTTCCAGCCGTAAATACATCAAGCATCATATAGACATCACTCTCGGAGCTGCCTATATAGAAATCGACAGACTTACCTTCATCAAACGAATCGCCGTCCTGATAGAACCACTCTACAGTCCGGTAAGGAGGAATACTGTCTGCAAGGGAGAACAGGACGAAATCCTGAGTCTTTGACACATCACGTCCCTTGGAGTCTGAAGCGGAAATCCTTATGCGGTATTTCCCTGAAGAAAGAGAATTGAATGAGTAAGGCACAAATGAATTCTGAGCCTTTTCCTCACCACTGAACACAGCCTTGCCTGATATCTTGCCTTCTTCATCAAGCTTGAAAACAGAATATCTGACAGTTGTTTCTACCGGCATCCTTTCGCAATTGAAAGCGTCAAAACGGATCTTGCCTATTCTTTCTTTTGCCACTTTGGAAGGCAAATCAGAAATACTCAAATCGAGAGATTTATCACCTACAGATACGGAATACTCCCCTACCTGAGTTTCACCGGAAAGGCTTGTTACCGTGGCCTTTACATTAAATCTGTAATACGCATTATCCGCAGTCTGCAAATCGCCGTCAGGCTTATCAAGGCAGAAATCTATATGGAACTTGCCGTCGGCATCAGTCATTGTTTCGCCTGTGGAAATTTCCGTTTCAGTACCGTTATATCTCCACCAAATATTTTCCATACGGACTACCCTATATTCCACCTTTGCCATGCGCAGAGGAGCACCGGCAAATGATGCAGCCCTGGCCTCAGTATGTACCGAATCGCCAAGCGAATATTCACTGCTGTTTTTCTCGAAAACCACATCGAAAGTAGGACGCTTATACTCTTCCACCCTTATACCGCTATATGCATTGTCGGCCTTTACTCCAAAGTATCCCGGCAAAACATTCTGTTTAAGCACGAACTCTGCACTGTAAACTCCAAAATCGTCAGTGACTACCTTTTTCTTCTCCACCTCCTTACCATTGGTATCGGTCAGACTTACAGTCACTTCTTCCCCCTTAAGTACAGAAACGGAATCACCTTTTTGGACATATTTAACTCCTGACACATATACCATCTGTCCCGGACGATAAATCGAGCGGTCCGTGAATATAGTTGTCTGCTTTCTTGTTTCTTCGTTTGTGTTCAGGAAATGCTCTCCGGAATAGAAGCTTGAGATATTCATAAAATCATTACCGGAAGTACGGACACTGAAATATTCAAGTTTATCCTTGGCGGTACTTACCACTACACAGCCTTTTTCATCAGTGGGATATACATTCTTCAGCTCGTATTTACCATCGTTCAGTGCGTATGAAACTATTCCCGCTCCGGGAACCGGATGACCAGTCATACGATCGACGGCAACAAGTTCTTTTCTGTCGCCCGGCAATGGAATTACAATACACTGATAAGGAGATACATATACTACCTCATAGCAGACTGCCTCCGGTTTCTGCTTTGAGAAGAGCTTCATCATATATATACCATCTTCAGGCAATTTATACTTCAATCTGGTAGTTCTTGCCTTATAATCAGCGGTTGCCGGAAGAGTGAAGTTATTCACAGCCACACGGTCACCATGTTTCCTGATCAACTGCTCATAGTTCTTTCTGTCACGCAGTCTTTCCGATATCGGCGATAATCCGAGCCTGTAAGCTTCTATCGTCACACTGGTCAGGTTTCTGTATGAAACTTCTATATCCGACCGATATCCGGGATATACAAACGGGATACGTATCTCCAGACTTGGAGACTCTATCTCCTTAATCGTATTATTCAGTTCGTCAGTCCATTCCGTATTTGGATATAGAGCAAGAGCTTTTTTCAATTCAGACATAGCCTCAACCTTTTTTCCTTGAGAACTATACTTATTGGCAAGCTTCAGCATAATATCACAATAAACTTCTATATCCTTATATTCAGATGCCAGACTATCTAACATTTTCACAGCCTCATCCGGAGAAAGTTTATCCTTCGAATAAATACAATTGTCAGAAAGATAAACAAGACGCGCCTCACGTGTCAGCGCTTCAGCCTCTCTGTCACGATAAGGACTTTCGGCAGAAGAATACAAATCTATCAGCGAATCATAAACGCCTAGTATCTCATTGTGGATTTTCTGTTCATATCCCCTAGCCGGAAGTGACAACAATGTACGTACAGCCTGACGGGCCAGGAAATCATACATATTGTCATCAAAATATTCCTTGCTCAATTCTTTAGTGACAACCACCGGATAATATAAAGCCGCAGAACGCGATGCCAACAAATCCTTTTCCTTCAAAGACAATTGCAAACATGAAATGACAGAATCAACCTCAGAAGGCGATACCGCTGCATAATTCATAGCCATAACGCTGTTAAGTACAGCTTTTCCCACTGCATCCTGTTCCGATGCAGCCCACTTCTTCAGCATGTCTTTCTGCTTCCGGATACTGTCGGAACTCAACCTTACCTTATATTCTGAACATACCATAAAAGCCTTTATCATCTGAGGTATGTTCTTCTTAGCCAATGCCAATGAGAAAATGTTTTCAGATTTTTCTATTACGGAACGAGGGAGATCCTTTTTCTGAAGCGCTTCCACTTCCCTCCACATTTTGTCATAATTCTGAGCTTTGACCGATATCGGGAGGACGATGCCTATCATCATCAGACCCACAAATAAACAAATCTTCTTCATACAATTTGATTTGGTTACACTTATATTGTCTATATAAAGAAACAATTTATAAACGTAAATGCTGCATTTTTAGTGCTAAAAGATGTATAAATCATGTTTTTTCCATATATTTGTAAGACTTAGAAGATGTTTAAATACCGCTTAAACAGCATTTAAACATTATTTAAAAACTGATTAAAACAGCAGGCGATATGAAAACTTTCAGTTCACAAATGTCGGAAAAGGCAAAGGGTTGTGTATGGATGTCCATGATGTATTCTGTCACGGCGATAGTATTATGTATTGTTCTGGTACTATTGTCAGAAAGAAACGTTGACAATCTCATTCCATTCATATCATGTTTCATTTTCATGGCTCTATCGTCATGCATTCGCATTTATCATATAGAATACAGCATAGCTGATGAATATCTCAACATCAGAGATTTCAAATACAGATCCATCAATATATTTGATATAAAGGAAATAATAGCTCTGAAAGAGAAGAAAAGATTCACTCTGAATATTCCGTATGATACAGTTATTATTGAGAAGAACGGAAAGAAAACATATCTGGCTCCAGAAAACAGAAATGAAATGGTCGGAATACTGAAGAATATAAATCCGGAAATCATTTTCGATTAGCAAAAATATAACCTTCACGGATAGACACAAACGGATAAAGAAACTCCAATATTGATGTACCTTTGAAGAAACATCAATATTGGAGTCTGCATAATATTTTTATTAAGAATCAAATAAAACGAACTATTTGATATATTGCAGCAGCCAATATGGCACTGACAGGAATGGTCAAAATCCAAGCAGTCATCAAACTTTTGGTCACTCCCCAACGTACCGCTGAAAGTCTTTTAGTAGCCCCGACGCCAATTATCGCTCCAGTGATTGTATGGGTCGTGCTTACAGGTATTTTCAAGAATTCCGTCAAATATAAAGTAAAGGCTCCTGCAGTTTCTGCGACAACACCTTCCAAAGGTGTCACTTTTGTAATGCGTGTACCCATTGTCTTTACAATTTTCCACCCTCCGGACATTGTACCCAAAGAAATAGCGGTAAAACAGGCAAAAGCCACCCAATCAGGCAAGTCATTAATGCTGTTTATTCCCATGCCAAGGCCTTCCGAATGAGCCGCAATTAAAGCAGCAGCAATGATACCCATGACTTTCTGGGAGTCGTTCAATCCATGACCTACACTGAACAAGGCAGAAGAAACAAGTTGTAATTTCTTAAACCATAATTCTGCCGTACTAGGATGCGCACGTCTGCATATGTACAACACCAACAAAGTAAAACCAAAGGCTATCACCATTCCGATAAAAGGAGCCAGAAAGATGAAAGCTACAATTTTCAAGATTATGCTCAATTGAATAGCCCCAAAACCATGCGCCATGATGGCAGCCCCTGCAAATCCACCAATAAGAGTATGGGACGAGGAGGAAGGAATGCCTTTCCACCACGTGAATAGATTCCATATTATGGCAGCAATGACACCGGACAATATTATAGGCAAAGTTATGAAATCCTCTACAACCGTTTTAGACACTGTATTGGCTATTCCGAAACCACCAATAATGTATTTGGCAATGAAGAAAGCCACAAAATTGAAAAACGCGGCCCATATTACAGCCTGAAAAGGAGTTAGAACTTTTGTTGAAACGATGGTAGCTATTGAATTGGCCGCATCATGGAAACCGTTGATATAGTCGAATATCAAAGCCAATACTATGATGATAACTAATAATTCCATGTATTTTCCCTGCCTTTATGCATATTTAACAATAAGATTTCTTAATATTTTCCCAACACGCTCGGCAGTATCTGTGGTTTTTTCCAATTCCTGCATTATTTCTTTGATTTTGATTAATTCCACGCAGTCCTTCTCTTCCTCAAACAATTTCTTTACGAACAACTCATATACGTCATCTGCCTGATTTTCAATATCATGTAATTTCTCGCAATACTCACGCAATGCGGCCGGTTTCTTACGGAACGTTTCAAGTTCATCCATCGCCTTTCCAATATAAATCGCTTCTTGCTGAAGCAACTTGCTCAGTTCCTTACCACTGTCAGAAATCGGATGGGGATTGTAAATAGTTATACGCTTCGCACAGCTATTTATACCGTCTATCACGTCATCTACCGTTGATGCCAAATCATGAATATCCTCACGGTCGAAAGGCGTTATGAATGTTTTTCCCAACTCATCAAAAATTTGATGAGTTTGTTTATCGCCTTCGCGCTCGACATCTTTGATACGTTTGTAATATTCACTACGTTTTTCCGGTGTATTATGTTCAAAACTTTCTACTAACAAGTTTGAAGAATAAATAAGAATCTCCGACAAATGTTTTAACATCGGAAAGAACTTGGGTTCCTGCGGCGCAAATCGGCTAAAAAAAGAATTTTTCATAAATATACACTGTATTTTAATTCCTGTTTGATTAATTAGTTTTTATAATTTATCTCTTTAATTTCAATTTGGTTCTTACTACTTCCACTATGGCAGGCAATATGGAAATAACAATGATTGCCACTATAAGAAGTTTCAAATTATTTTGTACAAAAGGCAGGTCTCCGAAAAAATATCCGGCATAGCAGAATAACGCAACCCATAAAGCACCACCTGCCACATTATATATCATGAAAAAATAATAATGCATTTTCCCCATTCCTGCCACAAACGGAGCAAAAGTACGAACGATTGGCACAAAACGTGCTATGATGATTGTCTTACCTCCATATTTTTTATAAAACTCGTGAGTCTTATCCAAATGTTCTTGTTTGAATATGCCAGAATTTTTCCTGCCAAACAACTTTTTTCCAAAAAAATGGCCTATAATATAATTGCAAGAATCACCAGAAATGGCAGCGACAAAAAGTACCAAAACCAAGATATTGATTTCAATCGGCACACCGGGAAGAGCGGCTATAGCACCTGAAACAAACAGTAATGAATCGCCGGGAAGGAATGGCGTAACGACCAAACCTGTTTCACAGAAAATAATTAAAAATAATATAATATACGTCCATGCATGGTATGTTTGGACTATTTCAATCAAATGTCGATCTATATTAAAGATAAAATCCAGTAAAAAATCCATGTAAATAAATTGATATTAGCATATAAAAAAGAATTTAATTTTCATATTGCGGCAGGCAGGAACAATAATCCCGTATCAATAATCTTCAGGAAACATATATGAATAAAAAAACGGCCCACCAACCTTATAATTTATGCTAAATCAAAATACGTTTGATTTGATAAATATAATAATTGTCCGAGTAACGAGTGAAGAGTAAAAAAGAGAAATAAGATGTCACCTTTTCTTCCGGCAAGAATATTTTCCGTAAATGGGTTATGCCTAAAGCATTAGAATAAGTCTTTAACAACTTATAAGACAAAGTGAAACGTCCGCTATTATAAACATTGTTATTTGCGATACAAAATTGAAACAATAAATTTACTCTTTCGTTATCAATCTCCTTTTTTTCGGACAAACCTCTGAATATATGATTGATTATCACCGTATCATTTTGCCATTCAGCCACACAAGTATTTTCATACTCCTGACTGTCATATACGGTGGAATAGTCACCCGAAACCAGGTATATCCCCAATGCGATGTATAAAAGAAACAGATACTTCACCATAGCGGGTGCAAATATACGAAGTTTTTTCATGGCGACGAAATTGTTTTTTATTTTTATTTCAGAAGAACAACTTCACATACATAAAGTAGCATGGCATTCCTCATCTGCTTTTTTTACCTCGCATAAAATTATACCTGTATATAAAATGGGCCATTATATAACTGTCCACACCGTTATATTCGGTTATGGAACGCACATTGGATTTCAAACTTCTTGATATATTGCTTTTACGGGCAAGCATATCATACGCCTCTATACTTAAAATCGCCCTACCATTATATTTTCTCTCATATACATCAGAAGTGTATTCTCGGGTATAAGGCCCTCATGCTGTGCTGGAGCGATGGTCGCACCCAGTTCATGCTCGACGTTTCCCTTCATGGCGAGAAGGGTAAAGTGGAAGGCAAGGAACAGGGGATGACGGCCGAACAACGCAAAAGGCGCTATGAGCGTAAACGCGATGCAGGCTCCCACGCAGCCGGACGTAAAGAAGAATACTTCATGGGTAAGGGCGAGAAGCTGATAGAGATGGTCAAGGCCGCTATCCGCTACAGGATTCCTTTTGATTATCTGCTGGTGGACAGCTGGTTTACAAATACCGGGCTTGTGGATTTTGTATGCAGCTGCCATAAGAAGTTTCATCTGCTTGGCATGGCGAAAATGGGTAATACAAAGTATTCCACCTCATGGGGAGACCTTTCAGCCAGATCCATTCTCAGCAGGCTTTCATCCTCAAGACAGATAAGGTACAGCAGACGTTACCATATTCACTATGCCATGACCGATGTGAAACTGGGCACACGGCAGGTCCGTCTGTTCTTCTGCCGGCGCGGCAAAGCTGAGGGATGGAGAATGCTGCTCACTACCGATACATCGGTTGATTTCATGCGCGCATACGAAATCTACGCCATGGGTTGGGCCATTGAAGTCTTCTTTGCCGATAGCAAACGACTGCTTGGGCTGGCCGATTGCTCCGCACGGGACTTCACTGCCCAACTGGCACATGTTTCGCTGGTCATGATACGGTATAACTTATTGGCCTTACTGAAAAGAAATCTGGATTACGAAACCATAGGAGGACTTTTCAAGGATGTGTATACAGGAGCCTACGAACTGACTGTTGTAGAGAAAATATGGCTAATAATTGTTGAAGTGGTGGGCATAGTTGCAGAACTCACTGGAGCAGATGAGGACACGCTGATGCGTCAGCTTATCGAAAACAACAAGAGGCTGGAAGCACTACAGGCATATGCACAAACTGCCTAAAATCTAAATCAGAAACTTGAGTAAAGAAACAATTTATAAACGTAAATGCTGCATTTTTAATGCTAAAAGATGTATAAATCATGTTTTTTCCATATATTTGTAAGACTTAGAAGATGTTTAAACACCATTTAAATAGCGTTTAAACACCATTTAAAAACAATTAAAACAGCAGGCGATATGAAAACTTTCAGTTCACAAATGTCGGAAAAGGCAAAGGGTTGTGTATGGATGTCCATGATGTATTCTGTCACTGCGATAGTATTATGTATTGTTCTGGTACTATTGTCAGAAAGAAACGTTGACAATCTTATTCCATTCATATCATGTTTCATATTCATGGCTCTGTCGTCATGCATTCGAATATATCACATAGAATATAGCATATCCGATGAATACCTAAGCATTAGAGATTTCAAATACAGATCCATCAATATATTTGATATAAAGGAAATAATAGCTCTGAAAGAGAAAAAAAGATTCACTCTGAACATTCCGTATGATACAGTTATTATTGAGAAGAACGGAAAGAAAACATATCTGGCTCCGGAAAACAGAGATATGATGCTAGAAACAATAAAGGGAATTAATCCGGAAATCACTTTTTCTTCTTCACAACAATAAAGAAACTGAAATCTCCAGATATATGGACATAAGTCTATTATACAAAAAAAAATGCTTCAAAGTATATGAAAATACCTTGAAGCATTTTTTTGTATGAAGAGTATTTTTATTCTACACCACCCAATTGGTTTCCATATTCCATTTCGCCTTGAACTACAAAGAAAACATCGTCCGGTTCATAAGGTCCCATACCGTCTTCTGCAGATTCCTTAATTATATAATTAACGATCTCATCCTGGTCGATATTGATATATCCTTCTTCATCCGGCTGAGCGTCAAGACAGCCGCTGTTTGTATAATACTCTACTATAAGGTCGAATATATAATACAAATCATCGTCTGTGAACTTTTCTTTCAAGTCCTGAGGCAAATAGTTCTTGATAAACTCAATCGTCTTTTCATCATCCTCGTCTTCCAACAAGAATTCATTGTCTGTTGCCATAGTTACCAGTATTTAATGATTAATAAAAGTCCGTTACTATCAGAGGATAGCTTTCAGTTTTTCAGCCAAAGCCTGCTTTGTAGTTGCACCAACCTGTTTTTCAACCACTTCGCCGTTCTTGATGAAAAGTACTGTAGGGATGTTACGTACTCCGAACTGTGCTGGAAGATCTGAGTTTTCGTCAACATCACATTTACCGATGTTTACTGTATCCTTATATTCGTCAGCTAGTTCTTCGATATATGGAGCAATCTGCTTGCATGGACCACACCATGTTGCCCAAAAGTCCAATACTACAGGTTTACCCTCTGCCATTATCTCTTCAAAATTCTGATCTGTAATGTTAAGTGCCATTTTTTCTATCTTTTTAAGTTTATATATTCTTTAGTTTGTCGTTATTCGCAACAAATATAGATTAATTTATTTTATAGTCCAACTGTGATTGCGATTTTAAATAATTAATCAAATCTTTTTGTACGGAAACCTTGATAGAACGTGAAGAAAGATTCACATACATCTGCCCGTCATCGTCCATAATGTAGAACAACAGTTCCGCGTTTCCCGGATTCTGTTTCACAATGGAACCGAATTCCGTTATAAATTCATCGTCTATAGATGAAAGCGGGGCCTTGACAGTTATTCTCTCGATCACTTTCTCCTTTACATCAGGCAAAAGCTCTATGGTATTGATTTTAACTTCCCATTCATCCTGTTTCCATTGTTTAGGCTGGCATTTGCCATGCATATATAAAAACATTCCTTCGCTGAAAAAGTTCTTCTTCTCTACCCATTCATTGCCAAAAAATGCAAATTCCGCTACTCCTGAATAGTCTTCAACCTTCGCAACACCGTATGGCTTTCCGTTTTTAGTATATCCTTCGCGCACACCTGTCACTATACCACCGAGTATCAGGTCTCTGTTCTGCAAAGGTACCAAATCTGCCAACTCTTCCATATGCACATTGCATACATTTTCCAATACTACAGCATATTCATCTAAAGGATGGGCCGAAAGATATATTCCGACAAGTTCTCGCTCGCGGTTAAGTCGTTCCAAGTCGCTCCATGCAGGTGCAGGAATTATTTCAGGTGTAGCAATCTCTACAGCCATTTCACCTCCGAACAAAGAGTTAGTGGCAGCAGCCTTGTCAACCTGATATTTGTTTCCATATCTTACAAGGACTTCCACAAATGTTTCTTCTTTTGCGTTCTTCACAAAGAAATCTTCACGCTTTATTCCAGGGAAACTGTCAAAACCTCCTGCCAAAGCCAGGTTTTCTATGTTCTTTCTGTTGCATGAAGAAAGATTCACTCGCTGAACGAAATCAAATATATTCTTGTATTCGCCATTTTTTCTACGTTCTTCCAGAATACACTGTACAGCAGACTCTCCTACTCCTTTAACTGCCCCCATACCGAAACGTATGTCACCGCGACTGTTTACAGAGAATTTCAGCTCACTTTCATTCACGTCTGGGCCTAAGACCTTAATACCTGTAGCCTTACATTCGTCCATCAGTTTTGTAATTTCAGTGATGTTGGCAATATTTCGGCTCATTGTGGCAGCCATGTATTCCGAAGGATAGTTAGCCTTCAGGTATGCGGTCTGATAAGCAACCCACGAATAACATGTGGCATGAGACTTATTGAAGGCGTAAGAAGCAAACTTTTCCCAGTCGGCCCAAATTTTTTCAAGTACTTGAGGGTCATGACCGTTTTTCTTTCCACCTTCGATAAACTTAGGTTTCATGTGATCCAGCTTGTCACGGAGCTTCTTACCCATCGCCTTACGGAGGGCATCAGACTCACCACGGGTAAAGTCGGCAAGCAGACGCGACAAAAGCATGACCTGCTCCTGATATACCGTAATACCGTAAGTATCCTTAAGGTATTTCTCCATGATAGGTATATCATACTCAATAGGCTTACGTCCATGCTTACGGTCGATAAAGTCAGGGATATAATCCATAGGTCCCGGACGATATAGCGCATTCATGGCAATAAGGTCCTCGAATGTTGACGGTTCAAGTTCGCGCAGATACTTCTGCATTCCGGCAGATTCGAACTGGAACGTTCCGATTGTACGTCCGTCACCATACAGCTTATATGTGGCAGGGTCGTCTATCGGTATTTCGTCTATATTCAATATTATACCCTTGCTATGCTTTATATTTTCCAGTGCTTCCTTAATGATGGACAATGTCTTCAGTCCAAGGAAGTCCATCTTGATAAGACCGGTATCCTCGATTACAGAACCTTCATACTGGGTGACAAGCATCTTCTCGCCTGTTTCCTTATCATCGGCCGTACTTACAGGAACCCAATCAGTGATATCGTCACGGCAAATGATAGTACCGCAGGCATGCACACCGGTATTTCGTACGTTACCTTCAAGCATCTTCGCATACTTGATGGTATCTCTCAATACAGGGTCTGTAGACACCTCCGCAGCCTGGAGTTCAGGTACATAGGCTATAGCATTAGGAAGATTCAGTTTCTTGTCAGGAATCTTGTCAGGAACCAGCTTACACAGTCTGTCCGATTCCGATAGCGGAAGTTTCTGCACACGTGCCACATCCTTAATAGCCAATTTAGTGGCCATTGTACCGTATGTGATGATATGTGCAACCTTTTCCTGTCCGTATTTTTCTGTTACCCAGTTCAGGACACGTCCACGTCCGTCATCATCGAAGTCCACATCAATATCAGGAAGTGAGATACGGTCCGGATTAAGGAAACGCTCAAACAGAAGGTCGTACTTGATAGGGTCAATCTGTGTAATACCAAGACAGTATGCCACCGCCGATCCTGCTGCAGATCCACGTCCCGGGCCCACAGAAACATCAAGCTTGTTTCTTGCGGCAGAGATAAAGTCCTGCACAATAAGGAAGTAACCAGGGAAACCCATGGTCTTCATAATATGCAACTCAAACTTTATTCGCTCGCTTACTTCTTCATTGAGAACCTCACCATAACGACGTTTCGCTCCGTCGTATGCCAGTTTTGCCAGATAATCGGCTTCAAGCTTGATACGGTATAATTTCTCATAACCGCCAAGCCTCTTGATTTTGGCATTGGCCGAAGCCTCATCCATTACAACATTACCGTTCTCATCCTGAGTAAACTCATCAAACAAGTCTTTTTCAGTAAATTTCTTACGGTATTCCTCCTCTGTTCCGAATTCTTCCGGAATAGCGAAGGTAGGCATAATAGGCGGATTGTCAATAGAATAGAATTCTACGCTATTGCATATATCAACAGTATTTGAAAGTGCTTCAGGTACGTCGGCAAAGATTTCGTTCATCTCTTCACGAGTCTTCATCCATTCCTGCTTGGTATATAGCATACGGTTAGGGTCGTCAAGATCCTTTCCTGTACTAAGACAGATAAGACGGTCGTGAGCTTCGGCATTCTCTTCATCGACGAAGTGCACGTCGTTTGTACAGACAAGCTTTATATTATATTTCTTGGAATATTCCAGCAGTTTCGCATTTACAGTCTGCTGCAACGGATAAGCTTCATGGTTTGCTCTTTGCACAGTAGCTTTATGGCGCTGAAGCTCAAGATAATAGTCATCACCGAAAAGGTTCTTATACCAGCGTATAGCCTCTTCTGCTTCTTCAAGCTGTCCTGCCGTTATTTTTTTAGGAACTTCACCTCCAAGACAAGCAGAACAAACGATAAGTCCCTCGTG
This sequence comes from Bacteroides cellulolyticus, assembly GCF_025567135.1. Taxonomy (NCBI): domain Bacteria; kingdom Pseudomonadati; phylum Bacteroidota; class Bacteroidia; order Bacteroidales; family Bacteroidaceae; genus Bacteroides; species Bacteroides cellulolyticus. Next base: position 13,034 of record NZ_JAOQJJ010000030.1, on the reverse strand, counting down.
ATACTTCTCCAGTTCTGCACGGTCTGTACGCGGACGCATATAAAATCCTTCTGTCCATGCTTTAGAAACAAGCTTGATAAGATTATGATACCCTTTCAGGTTCTTAGCCAATACTACAAGGTGGTAACCGCTCTGGTCTTGCTTACCATCCTTGTCTTTAAGCCCGCGGCGTGCCACATACATCTCACATCCAATAATCGGCTTGAACAGTCTGTCCTGCGCCGCCTGCAACTGTTTTCTGCATTCAGCCAGTTCCTCTTCAGGATTTTCAGATTCGGTTTCTCCTTTTTCCAGAGCAGCTATTTTCTTCTTCAAATCCTTGATTTCGCCATTTGTTCCTCCGTTTTTCTTGTTTACATAATTGAAAAACTCCTTGATACCGAACATGGCACCATGGTCAGTTACAGCAATACCCTTCATTCCATTGGCTATAGCCTTATCTACCAGCTTTGGTATAGAGGCTTGTCCGTCAAGGATTGAATATTGGGTGTGAACATGTAAATGAACAAAATCCTGCATATCTTATATAAAAATCTTTTTACTTCTTTAATTGGTTAAAATAAACATCAAGCAACTTCTTGGCTGCCGTGAACGATGTAGCCTGTCCGTTAAGGACTTCCTTTTCCTTTATTTCGAGCATATCTGCTATCAACGGATCCTGATAGAAACTGTCGCGAAGATGCTCGTTTATGGTTTCATACATCCAATACTTTGCCTGTTCGTTTCTCCTGTAATCAAAATATCCGTTCTTCTTGACAAAGTCGATATATCCATACACCATATCCCATATTTCCTTTACTCCTATATTGTAGAATCCGGAATATGTCAGAACCTGAGGTGTCCATCCTGATTCAGGAGCAGGGAAAAGATGAAGTGCGTTACGGAAATGTGCAGCTGCAAGCTTGGCCTTTTCTATATTATTTCCGTCGGCCTTGTTTATTACTATTCCGTCGGCCATTTCCATTATACCTCGCTTTATTCCCTGAAGTTCGTCACCGGTACCGGCAAGCTGTATCAACAGGAAGAAATCTACCATAGAGTGAACCGCTGTCTCACTCTGACCGACACCTACCGTTTCAACAAAAATCTTATCAAATCCGGCAGCCTCGCACAGAATTATCGTTTCGCGTGTCTTACGCGCCACTCCTCCTAACGATCCTGCTGACGGACTAGGGCGAATAAATGATTTAGGATGAACGGACAGTTTCTCCATTCTGGTCTTGTCACCCAAAATACTACCTTTGGAACGCTCACTGCTAGGGTCTATGGCCAATACAGCCAGCTTACCGCCTTTTTCTTCAAGTACATGAAGCCCGAATACATCTATCGAAGTACTCTTACCGGCACCAGGAACACCACTGATTCCGACTCTTATCGAATTGCCGGAATAAGGCAGACACTTCTCTATTACTTCCTGGGCTATAGCCTGGTGTTCAGGTCTGACACTTTCCACCAAAGTAACAGCACGGCTAAGCATGGTTATATCACCCTTTACTATACCTTCCACATATTCATCTACAGAGAACTGACGTCTTTTAGGCCTGTTTCTGAGGTTTATATAAGGATTTACAATCGAAGGCTGTTCAACTCCCTGATTGACGGTCAATCCCTTATATTCTTCGTTGTTTTCCGGATGTTCCATAATGGTAATATTTTTAAAGGTTAAAATCTCAATATCGGACAGTATCCGATATATCTATCATTTCACTACTTGTGCATTTACATTAATGGTTATCTTAGGGTTCTTCGGATCATTTGTAATCATAAGCACCCTAGGTTTACCTTTTGAGCGTGACAGATTATTTGCCAGGACTGTTACCTTTATTTTTGCAGATTCACCCGGCTTGATAATATGTTTATTCAACTTGACATTCAGGGCCATAGTAAATACCTGCAAGTCCAATATCTCCAGATTAGAGTTTCCTTTATTGGTAATAATTACAGTTTGCGATTTCTTCTGTCTGGATTTCAATCCTGAGAATTCCAAAACCTTAGAGCTTATTTCGGCTACAGGAGGATTGTTTTTCTGGAATTCAGTCTGAACAGAAAAATCAGGCAACAGGACTACAGAAACCGGTATTTCATTCTCACTGCTAACTTTATCGCCCATAAATCTGGACAAGAACACTGTGGTACGTGTAATTCCAAGTTTTGGAAGTTTTTCAGTGTTAAGTGTAACCGTTATCTTTCCATTCTTTTGCGAGCCCAAGACTTCAGGCTCTGCCTTAGCCGACAAATATGGAGGCAAATGCATTAATACAGGACTATATGCCTTATTCGAGGTATTTGCCACAAGAATTTCAAACTGAGGTTTATCTCCCTTATTGACATCGTCGAACACGATTTCGTCTTCATTTGTTCTTACGGCACCGTAACTGTATTTATGTGTAAAAGCATAATCCTTTGAGTCAGCAGTAACCTCACCTGTAAAATCAAGATAAAGAGGATTGTTTGAAGCATTGCAATAGACACCTACTTCCTTATAGAATTTTCCTATAGCCTCGGCATCGAATACGGCAGTTATCTCACCTTTTGCACCAACAGCAACAGGCTCTTTGGTCCAATCAGCCTGCATGCATCCGCATGATACTGTAACGTTTGATATAACAAGAGGCTTGTCGCCGGTATTGGTAAAAGAGTATTTAACAGTCACTGGATTACGCCACAAAATATATCCTATATCCTTGGATTTACTGTCGAATGATATTTGCGGTTGAGCATTGACACACATTGCTACAGCAAACAATACACATAAAAGCGAATAGATTCTTTTCATTTTTCAAATATCTATTTTTGGAGTATAATCATACAAATACGGAAACAAAGATAGACAGAATTTTAATTCTTAACAAAAGTAGTATTGGAATAAATCATAAGAAAAAGAAAAAGTAACAAATGCCTGAACATACTATAACAGCAAACATATAACAAAAACAAAAAAAGGTATTTATGCATATATCATTAGATAATATTTATAAAAATAAGAATAGCAAAGCCAATTAGATGGAATATAAAGATTAACTTTGTAAAATAAAAAAACATCTATAATATATGATTCCGTCAATTTTAATTGTTGAAGACGACCTCACATTCTCCACAATGCTCAAGACTTGGTTGGGTAAAAAGGGCTTTGACGTAGAAACTGCAGGCGCATGCGCCAAAGCACGAAAACTAATAACATCAAGAGATTTCAGTTTGATTCTCTCTGACTTAAGACTTCCCGATCAGGACGGAATGCAACTCCTTACATGGATGAGGGAGCTAGAAATCAATACACCATTCATCATGATGACAAGCTATGGAGAAATCCAGAATGCAGTTACAGCCATGAAGCTTGGTGCAACTGACTATATAAAAAAGCCTATCCAACCAGACGAACTGCTGAACAAAATAAACGAAGCACTTGGAGCTTCGACAAACAAAAAAACAGCAGACAACAAACAGGAAAACAAGAAAACGTCAAATACAGAAGAAAAGAACAGCAACTTCCTTGAAGGAGAAAGCGAAGCGGCACGTAAACTTTTCAGTTATGTCCGGTTAGTGGCTCCTACGCAGATGTCTGTATTGATAAACGGTGCCAGCGGAACAGGTAAAGAATACGTAGCACACCGCATCCACCAACTCAGCAAAAGAAATGAAAAACCTTTTATAGCAATTGACTGCGGTTCCATACCCAAAGACTTGGCTGCATCCGAATTCTTCGGACATGTGAAAGGTTCATTTACAGGTGCGCTATCAGACAAAGTCGGAGCTTTTGAAGAAGCAAATGGAGGAACACTGTTCCTTGATGAAATTGGAAATCTTGGCTATGAAGTCCAAGTACAATTGCTGCGAGCTCTGCAGGAAAGAAGAATACGAAGAATCGGATCAACAAAAGAAATAGAAGTTGATGTAAGATTGGTCTGCGCGACAAATGAAAATCTGAAAGAGGCCATTGCCAAAGGTAATTTCAGAGAAGACCTGTATCATCGTATAAATGAATTTACATTACGAATGCCATCTTTGAAAGAGCGACAAGAAGATATACTGCTGTTCGCAAATTTCTTTCTTGACCAGGCAAACAAGGAACTTGACAAAGACCTTATAGGTTTCGATTCGCAGGCAAGCTCTATTTTACAGAATTACTCATGGCCAGGAAACCTGAGACAACTAAAAAACATCGTCAAAAGAGCTACCCTATTGGCCAGTGGTGATTTCATTACACCTATAGAATTGGGAGAAGAACTGACAGAACACCATTCTGATGAAATTGAAAGCGGTAAGATATTATCTACATTAAATAAGGAAGAAGCCGAGAAGCAACTGATAATTAATGCACTTAAACAAACAGGCAACAACAAATCGAAAGCTGCCGCTATACTGGGTATAGACAGAAAAACGCTATACAATAAGCTCAAACACTATAATATTCCACAATAAAGTGTAGAAAAAATACACACTTTCCACAATATATTCCACATTTGTATTCATACAGATGTGGAATATATTTTTTATAAGCACCTGTTATACACAGATTTAAGCATTTATTTGGTATTTATGGCATAACATTTGCGAATATATCAGTGAATGAATAAGATTAGACTAAGCTAAACACACAAAACCCAACCCCATAGAATTGAATTTCTGAGATTGTGTATCAATATATACAAAACTACAATCTTATGATAATGAAGATGCCTATGTGTTAAAAACGGAAAAGAGCACGCTGTGAAGCATGCTCTTTTATTTTTATATACCAAAACCATTCCATAAATTTCCGGAAGGCAAGTCAGCTGTTACATCTATAATTTCTTTTGACACCGGATGTACAAATTTTACTCTACGCGAATGCAGGCAAATACTTCCATCGGGATTAGAGCGTGGAAATCCGTATTTCAAATCCCCCTTAATAGGACATCCCATCTTTGCCAACTGGCAACGTATCTGATGATGTCGTCCGGTATGCAGATTTACTTCAAGCAGAAAATAATTTTGCGAATGACCGATAAGCCTGTAATCCAAAATAGCTTTTTTGGATCCTTTCACTTCCTTATCATATGCATAAGATTTGTTCTGCTTTTCATTTTTAATCATATAATGTACCAAAGTTCCTTCTTCCGCAGCCGGCGCGTTCTTTACTATAGCCCAATAAGTTTTCTCCACTTCACCCTGTCTGAACATATCATTCAGGCGGCTAAGTGCCTTACTTGTTTTGGCAAAGACCACAAGACCACTTACAGGTCTGTCCAACCTGTGAGTAACCCCGATAAACACATTGCCTGGCTTATTATATTTCTCTTTCAAATACTGTTTTACGGTCTCGGAAAGAGGAGTATCTCCGGTTTTATCACCCTGGACAATTTCAGAGGCAGTTTTATTTACTATTATTATATGATTGTCTTCGTAAACTACAGTCATAGGAATATATTTATAAAAAAACAGGCACAGATTTCATTATACCAACGAAGCCTGTGCCCAAACTATATCGTATATGAAAATTACATATTCATACCACCGTCAACCTGAATGACCTGACCTGAAACATATGCAGACAAGTCAGAAGCAAGATACAATGCAGTATTTGCAACATCTTCAGGAGTACCGCCACGACGCAAAGGAATACGTTTGTTCCATTCAGCCTTAACTTCATCAGAAAGCTGTGCTGTCATTTCTGTGATAATAAATCCAGGAGCGATAGCATTTGCACGGATACCACGAGAACCAAGTTCCTGAGCAATAGATTTAGCCAAACCAATCATACCTGCCTTAGATGCAGAATAGTTGCACTGACCTGCATTTCCGTGTACACCTACTACAGATGCCATATTGATGATGTTACCACTCTTCTGGCGCATCATGATTGGAGTACAAGCATGAATGAAGTTGAATGCAGATTTCAAGTTTACAGCAATGACAGCATCCCATTGAGCTTCGCTCATACGCATCATCAATCCGTCTTTTGTAATACCTGCATTGTTTACAAGGATATCAATTGAACCGAATTCTTCTTTGATCTGTTCAACTACCTTTGCAGTATCTTCAAAATTTGCAGCATTCGAAGCATAACCTTTAACCTTAACACCAAAAGCTGCGATTTCTTTTTCTGTGTTCAATCCGTTTTCATCGATTACCAAATCAGTAAACGCAATGTTTGCTCCTTCTGCAGCAAACTTCAATGCTATAGCTTTACCGATACCACGAGCAGCACCAGTTACGATAGCAGTTTTTCCAGTTAATAATCCCATAATTATTTCGTTTTAAATATTACTGTCATTTTTTTAATCGTCTGTCTTACAACCTAAGGCACCGTAAACTATTTTCTTGACATATCTCCATGATGTTTCGTCATCAAGTTCTTCGGCTATCTGCCCCCTGATAAAAGGAACTTCTATACCCTTGATACAAAAATGAAGGATAGAAGCTGTAATCTCTACATCGTCAATATCAAATATACCGGAATCTTTTCCTTCCTGAAGAATCTTCCTGAATAGAGCAACTTCCTTTATGTCAAAATCCTTTCTTTCTGCCTCTACCTTCCATATGTCACGAAAGAAATCAGCCCTTAGAGTACCATTTCTATAAACGATAGTCTTAGTCGTTTCCAGATGTGTAAATATCAGTTCCAGAATTTTCTTCTCAGGCGAAATATCTTTTTGTGCTACTTTCCTCAATGTTTCATACAGCATTTCTATTTCCGCCTCAACCACAGCCATGTATATCTCTTCCTTACTCTTGAAATAAGTATAAAGAGTTCTACGCCCTTTCTTGGAAGCAATAGCAATATCATTCATAGTAGTATCCTCAACTCCTTTTTTTGCAAAAAGTTGCCTGGCTACATCCACTAGTTTGGCTCTGGTCTTTAATACTGTCATACTGTTCTATCTATTGCACACCATCTGTATCTGTGTGCAAAAATACATCTTTATATCATATTATACAAATATACAGTAAATTTTGTAGTTTTTCTATAATCTGCTTTATATGACGAGCCTCTCGAAAGTTGAGGTTTAGTAGTAATACGAAACAGCGAGACAAACAAATTTCCATTGTTTGTCACGCTGAAAATAAAGTATTTAACCTATCTATAGGCTATTAATATTCTTCCTCGTTGAATAAATTTATACTTATTGATTATCAATACATTATATTATCATCAATGAAATAACAACACCATCTGAGGCAATTGTGGTGAGATAAACAGGCAAATATTGATCGCTATATTTAATCATAAAATCTGCAAGTTTATTAACCTAAAGATAAGAAACTTGCAGATTTATCAAAGACTTTTATAGATTAAATTGTTGAATACCAGTAGATAAAGACATTCTTAAGGGGAGATTATGTATTATTTTTCTACAACCACATTAGGATATTTCTTTTTCCATATATCTCTTCACAGATCAGCAGAAAATACAGAGGTAATCAGGAATTTCCCCACTCTAGTATCCGGATCCTCCGGTTTCAACTGCTGTAAATAAGTACATTCTTTACCGTAACTATCGACAGCATATACTATCTGCTGTCTGATAATCACCGCACCATTAGGATCCTGGTCCGCAAAGTTGTTGTCGCAATAGTATATATAGGCAATATCTCCTGCTTCATCATATTCGACTCCCCAAGCTGTCATAGCATGATTCCCTGTTTTGGGACCGGCAACATCAAACACATTTAAACCGATAGCCCTTTTGTTGAGGAGGGCATCTGTAACAAATGTATTGAACTGTTCTCTATCTGGGTTGTGCGGGGACCTTGCCGTCAAGGCATTATTTCTCGTGAATACTTCAGGAAGGAATCCTTTAAACCCATTGATATCGCCCCCAAGATAAGCCCCGGTAAAAAACCATTCAACTCCTTTAGGATCATCGTTACCAAAATTCGGGAAATGATCTTTGAAGAACTGGAAAACCTCCGACCTGTTGACTGTGACATAATCTGGTTCGGGAAGAGAACCGTCCCAACTGCCAACTCCGTTAGGGTAAAGCGGTTTGAAATCATAAGACGGACGTTTGAAAGTACCTGAACCGGTCGTCACTGAAGAACCATAATCTTCATCGTATGCCGCAAGGTATTCTTTATTCAATTACATCCACCACGACACTACATTTGATGCAGATGCCGCCCAGCACATTTGGGAATCGTCTTCATAGTTTTCATATGACTTGTTGCAGTCATACCAGCCACATCCTTCAGCCCACGTGAGATATTGCTCCTCATAGTTGCGATTGTCATATCTGATCCACTGGCCTTGAGGCAAACCATATTTCTCACCGAGCTTATATGTAGTAAGATTCTCCTTCCCCGGAAAATCAGGCACATTCAATCCATATACCCACAATGTCTTTCCAGCAAGTTCAGAATTGCCTGGTCTCAGAGTAAGGTTTATCGAGATCTGCTTTCTAGGTTCGAAAAATGTAAGCTCATTATTCTCTTCTATCTTTTCAGGAGCATTGAAATACGCTGTCTTACCCTCTGCAACGATCTGCAGAAGTCCGTCATCACCCCTGTAAGGGATCGCACTTTGAGGAATAATCACAGCGGAAAAATTTCCTTCTTCATCCTTGAATGGGGTAATCCATTTGAAATCGGTTCCACTCACTTTGACTTCACCAGTAAGCAGATTGAAATTACCCTGTGTCAGACTTCTGACTTTAACCTCTGATGAAGTTATACTGCCAGAGATAGAGACCCTGATTCTGTGAAGAGCATGCCCGAAATTCATTTCAGCTTCGTATACTCCTGATTTGACGACTGTTTTTGAAAACAGCAAATCTGAGTTATAAAAACCGTCTCCAGTCTGATCTAATGCCATATCCAGCTGATAAGTCTCTGGATTCTGTTGTTCTCCGGTTGCCGGATAATGAGCAGACAAAGATATTGGTCCTTCACCAAAATCATTACGCTTCAGACGTGGCATCCACTGTCCTCCCGAATATGTAAGTTCACGATAAGAAAGACCTTTATCGCATTGAATGTAAAGCCCAACTTTATCGCCCTCTGTAAAACTTCCGGAACCATCATTTGCAAGATCAGCCCTTGTCCCCTCTTTTGAAAAAAATATATCCAAATATCCGTCATCCCTGTCCTGGTAATTATCCTGAAATTCGGAAGAACAAGAAAAGAAAGATAAAGACAAAATGCTGATAAAGATACCAATGCATATATCTTTAAATATAGAAAAACATTTAACCATAAAAAAATAATATAAATGCAATATATGTAAGGTTTCATTTAGTAGGTCAGGAGTGAGTCTTCAGACCTATTAATCTTGTGAAGATATCAATTTATATCGTAATTTATCGGCAGGCTAGCATGCCGATGAGAGTTTTTATTCGTCTGGGACAGATTACTGTCAGGATCGATCGTTTTCGGAGACCTGAAACAGGCAAGATTCTCACCCATTGCTGTCTTTCTCATAAACAGGATGACTGATTCATCGTTGGGCATAGCCGGTATGTGAAGATGGAAGTTACCGTATTTGTCAAACAAGGTATCCTAAATTAAATGGCCCCTCCCTCAATTCCACACAAACAAGTGATGCAAGTTCTATATTGAAAAATTTTAATAGTGAGGACAGAAACATAAAAATTGCAATCTTTGCCACTGCTAAATCATACAATAGGCAGGTCTCAATGAAAAAGCCTGTTTTATCAAAACAAGCCACGCCATTTGAGGCGGTTAAGCGATGTTGTCAAAACAAATTAAATCCCCGCAAATCTTACTGATTTACAGGGGTTTAATAGTATCTTTGTGCTTACAATCACACTAATATTCTTCCTCGTTGAAGAAGAAATCTTCCTTACTTGGATAATCAGGCCAAATATCTTCAATACTTTCATATATTTCACCTTCATCCTCCATTTCCTGAAGATTTTCTATTACTTCAAGTGGAGCTCCTGAACGCATAGCATAATCAATCAATTCGTCTTTTGTTGCTGGCCAAGGAGCATCCTCCAATTTTGAGGCCAATTCTAATGTCCAATACATAGCATATATATTTTTAAAAGTTTTACTTTCATTATTTGAGCCACAAAAGTATAACAAAAAAATTCATTTACAAGTCTTATCCCAATAAATTTCACTTACAGATGCTAAATGATTTAATTTTCTTGACAAAATAAATAAATAATCGGACAATCTGTTTACAAAGCGTTTGCAATTAATGTCAATTTCCTGAATACTATTCTCCTCAATATCCAGAATTCTTCTTTCAGCCCTTCTGCAAATAGTTCTGCACAAGTGGCAAACTGATGACTGATATGCTCCTCCGGGAAGAATAAAACCTTTTAACGCCGGAAGAGAATTATCAATTAAATCTATTGCTTTTTCTAATTTTTCTATATCAGCATCAGATATATAAGAATCTGTTTTAAATTCTGTTTTTACCTGTTCAGTAGCCAAATATGCCCCCAAAGAGAATAATTTATGCTGAATGAATTGTAAATTGCTCTTTTCTTCAGTATCATTTATTATAGATATAAGCATACCTAAAGTTGCATTGAGTTCATCAACAGTTCCATATGCCTCTATCCGAAGATGGGTTTTCTTTACACGTGTTCCTCCTACAAGAGAAGTTGTTCCGCTATCACCAGTTTTTGTATAAATCAGACTCTTTTTCATGGTATATATATATTTAAATAATGGGAATGAGTGTATTCCGACTGAAAACATTACATCATAGGAAATTAACTATTCGATTTTCCTTTACCCGTTTTTTATCGAAAAAAACAATTCCTATATCATATAAATCAAATGTAACGCCGGTTCTATCGTCTTTTACTACTGTTTGCCACCATAATTTCTTATTTTTATCTTTATAAGGATAAGAAATAACCAAACAATCTCCATCAGACACATTTGATATTATTTTCTCGTATACGTCCTTATAATCAGATGTATGAGCTATATGATATAAAACAGGAGTTTCATGGGATTGCAATATATAATCGATTTTGTTTTTTTCCGAACTGCCTAAATAATAAATATTTTTTTTTGTGGTCAATAAACGTTCTACTTGTGTTTCCAACTCTCCGTCAGAATATGTATAAATACACATTTCATTATTAGCCTCAGACATGTATCTGGTTGACATTCCGGAACCTGTACCAAACTCTATTATTGTTTTGGGGCGTAAAAAATTTACTAAACGAAAAAACAATTTATCAACCTTTTCTCTATGCCCTGACAAATGCGCAACTAATCGACGAAGATGATGTAACTGAGAATAAGCGTAAAATGGCAATTTCTCATATATTACAAATGTTATAAAGAAAAAGTCGGATGGAGAATGCACACCGTATCCACATCGCTTACGGAATCTCTTACACCAAATCCAACCTCTTAAAACTGTCTTATTCATTAGGCTATATAATGTTATTAAATTTTATTACGCTTGAAATATCATCTATTATATAACACAAAAATAGTAATACACATCAAGAATAACAAACAAAAGATTAGCTAAATATAAATCTGCGCTACTTAAAAGATTCTACTATTCTGCTTTTACCAAAGATAAAAGGTGTAATACCCAAGTAATCTATTACCATTCCTACGGAAAAACATCCACCAATGTTAATAATAAGAGCTACTATCAGAAAAATCAATCCACTAGAGTCAAATGATAATACGCCAACCAATGGCTTGACCAATATAGTAAACAATGGGGAAAATAAGAATAATAACAGACTATGATTTCCAATATAATTCAAGAAGGATGATATAAAACGCGGCAATACTTTATAAATAGCCAAAAGTGCAGATATAGCCAGATAAGTTATCAATATACCTCCTATTGTAAACCTATCCAGATTATCGGGATCTATAATCAAGACCAAGAAACCTACTATAGACATCCATGAAGATTTAAAGAAGGATAAAAAATCAACAGAAGACTGTCTTATTATAAATCCTAAAAGAAAATAAAACACACTTGACAAAGAAATAATGCCCCAATATACAGATAATCCACATAAAACAAGCGAAGAAACTATTATTCGAGACAATAAAAAACGGTGCGACTTAAATCCTATAAAAAACAGATAATTTACAATATAACATATTATCATCGTATGTAAATACCAATAAGGCCCAATAGGTTTTAAAAACAGCTTGTTAATAAATACATCCACTGTCAAGTTATCTATATGCTCTCTGATAGGCAAAAAAGATGCAGAAACGATATAACCGCTTTCCATTATCAGATATGGTACAGTCAACCAGAAAATTGTTTTTAAAAACCCGGATAATGGCTTTTCTATGTTCATTAAATATCCGGAAATTATAAGAAAGGCCGGTATATGAAACGTATAAACGATATTCTTAATATATGGATAACTATCTCCAATATATACAAGATGAAATGCAATCATTAACAATATGAAAATACATTTCAAAAAATCCAGTTCAGAGATTCTCTTAATCATATTGTAAAATAAACATTCTTATTTATCGAAATCCATTTTATAAACATTAGTTTCCTTTTTCTGAAAGCCAACAGATTGATAAAGTTTATTTGCCACAATCCTGGATGGTTTTGAAGTCAGCATCAACTTTGATTTTCCGTCTTTGGAAACTATTCTGATGGCTTCCTCAACCATCCTTTTTCCCAATGATTGTCCTCTCATATCCTCAGATATTACAACGTCTTCAAGCCAATATTTTTTCCCTGTAGGAGTTATATAATGCGCCAATGTGAACATACCTACAATAATATCATCATTATAAAGAAGATAAAGATTGCTGCACTCAGAAGATATAATATTATCAAAATCTGATTTTGTAAAATATACATCTCCGGATGTTAGTTGGGAAATAAGTTTGGAAACGGATTCCAATATAAATTCCGATGATTTTTCTACCTTTTCTATATGTAACATAATTATAAGTATTTGTTTTGATAAATATACATCATATTCACCGAAAGCAATGGAAAAACAAATGAACAATTCATTAAAATAAACCGTATAAACGCAAAAAATCCCCGAAGTATCTCTACCTCGAGGATCTCTCTTTCTAAGACGGCGACTACCTACTCTCCCACAATATGCAGTACC